>JBEAVG010000025.1:0-4153 GCA_041161045.1 Pseudomonadota bacterium | reverse complement strand
CCACTATTACAGTATTTCCTAGGTCTCTCAGGTTTTTTAAAGTTTGAATTAACCTGCTATTGTCTCTTTGGTGTAATCCTATGGATGGTTCATCTAGCACATATAATACTCCGCTGAGTCCAGATCCAATTTGTGATGCGAGCCTTATACGCTGGCTCTCTCCGCCTGATAAAGTGCCTGAGGGTCTGTTTAGATTGAGATATTCTAGACCAACATTTATCAAAAATTGAAGCCTTTCAGAGATTTCTTTAAGAATTTTTTCTCCAATAAAAGAGTGTTTTTGGGATAATATTTCTGGTAGCTTACGACACCATTCTATCGCCTCTACGATAGTAAGTTTTGAAACTTCTCCTATATGCATTTTGTTTATTTTAACACATAGTGATTCTTCCTTCAGTCTGTGCCCTGAGCAAACACTACAAGTATGTTCGCTGCGAAAACGAGATAGATCATCTCTCATCCATTGTGTTTCTGATTTTTGGTATTTGTCTTCAAGGCTCCTTATAAGTCCACCAAATTCTTGTACGACACTATTGCTTTTTGAATCATCGCGGTAAGTGAATTCTATCGGCTCATTTGAGCCATAAAAGAGGATATGTTTTATTTCATCTGGTATCTCTTTAAAAGCTCCACTAATGTTAAATTTGTAATGTTTTGCAAGAGATTCCATAGTTTGTGTAAAAAACTTAGAATTATTTGAGGCCCATGGCGCTATAGCGCCTTCTTTTATGCTGAGATTTTTATTTGGTACAATTAAGTCAGGGTCGAAGAACATTTCAACGCCTAATCCTTCGCATTTTGGGCATGCTCCGAATGGGCTATTGAATGAGAAGATCCTTGGCTCTATCTCGGATAGTTGGAATCCTGATACTGGACATGCGTATCTTGAGGATAATATTATTTCGTCGTCATTTTTATGATGTGATTTTGACCCTTCTGGCACATCTATGATTTTTACATAGATGATACCATCGGAAAGTCTTAGTCCTGTTTCTAGGCTGTCTGCAAGTCTATTTCCTAGTTCATTATTTATGGATAATCTATCAACAAGCACTTCAATATTATGTTTTTTGTTTCTATCTAATAGAGGTGCGTCATCAAGGTTATAAAGCTCACCGTCTACTATAACCCTTTCAAATCCGTTTTTCTTAAGTTGAGAGAATTCTTTTCTGAATTCTCCCTTGTCTCCTCTAGCAATTGGGGAAAGTATATATATTTTTGTGCCTTCGGGGAGTAAGGATATTTGGTCTACCATTTCAGATATTGTTTGACTCTGTATAGGTAGTCCGGTAGCAGGAGAATAAGGTATTCCAATTCTTGCAAACAAAAGTCTCAGATAGTCATAAATTTCAGTTATAGTACCGACAGTAGAGCGTGGATTTTTATTTGTTGTCTTTTGGTCTATTGCTATTGCTGGCGAAAGTCCGGTTATAGAATCCACATCGGGTTTGTCATTTTGCTGCAAAAATTGCCTTGCATAGGATGAAAGGCTCTCAACGTATCTTCTTTGCCCCTCTGCATATATTGTGTCAAATGCAAGTGATGATTTTCCTGAGCCGCTAAGCCCTGTAATCACTACGAGTTTTCCGCGTGGGATCTTGACATTAATATTTTTCAGGTTATGTTCCCTTGCGCCACGTACTTCGATATATTCTTGCATTTTGTCCATCTGGATAATAAAAACTTGTAGCATTATAAAAGTTTTGTGGCTATCATTGCAATAACATTTTAGTTAAGAGTGGAAAATATGGCTGGTAGTTTAAATAAAGTAACCTTAATAGGAAACCTAGGGAAAGATCCTGAAATCAGAACAACAGGCGAGGGGAAGGAGATAGCTTCTTTTAGTCTTGCGACTAGCGAGAGTTGGAAAGATAGAGCAACAGGGGAAAGAAAAGAGCGTACTGAGTGGCATCGTATCGTTGTTTTTAGTGAAGGTCTGGTAAATGTAATTAAAAATTATGTACAAAAAGGAAGTAAGCTTTATGTGTCTGGTAGCCTTCATACAAGGAAATGGACAGATAATACTGGGCAAGAAAAATATACTACAGAGATAGTGCTGCAGAATTTTAGTGATACTATTATTATGCTTGATAATAAAGGCAATGCCATAGATTCTGGTCATTCTGGATCTGATAAATCAACGAATTTTGAACATAATGAGATAGATGATGAAATACCATTTTAAAATTTTAGCGTTCTTAGGATTAGTTTTTAGTTTGTCTTCTTGTGCAAGCCATAATGCTAGACAGAAAGCAGCAGATCTTTCTGCTCAAAGAGCTGGTTTTCAATCCCATATATTAAAAGCTGGTCAATTTTGGCTTCAAACATATCAGAGAATTAAAAATCCGAAACTTCCTTACACTGTTTATATAGAAGGTGATGGTTATGCATTTCTAGACAAGCGTCATGTTTCTCCGGATCCTACGCCAAAACGTCCTATGCTTCTTAATCTTGCAACGATGGACTATAGGTCAAATATTGTATATATAGCACGTCCTTGTCAGTATGTTAATATTAGTATGGATGGTCATTGTAGTGAAATGTACTGGACTACAAAGCGTATGTCAGAAGAAGTAGTAAATAGTATTAACGTTGCCATTAAAGATATTACAAAAGGTCAGCCTGTTGATCTTGTTGGATATTCTGGTGGTGGTGGTATAGCCGTGCTGGTTGCTTCACGTAATTCACATGTAAGAAGTATTCTAACTTTAGCGGCTAATCTGGATTATATAAGATTCAACGAATATCATCATGTTACTAGACCTATGATAGGTTCGTTAAATCCTATAGATGCTGCATCTAAAATACGTCATATCCCACAGCTTCATTTTACAGGGGCTGAGGATAATATAGTGCCGGCATTTATTGCAGATCATTATATACAATCTTCTGCCTCTAGATGCGTCCGTCAGGAAATTATTCCTAAGGTAACGCATAATAGCGGGTGGTATGATGTTTGGCCTTATATTTTAGGCAGTGCCATTACATGCTCAGCTAAATAAATTTAAGGTTGTCGGTCTTTTTTGTAATGAATAAAAAATCATTTTTCATAGCCGCTTTTGGCGCATTGTGTCAATATTATGACCATCACTTGTTTGGTTTCTTGGCAGCTGTTTTATCCAAAAATTTTACTCCATCTGCTGATCCAGTAGTGGCTCTCCTTAATACATATTTTATAATGGCGATTGCAGTTCTTGCGAAACCTGTGGGAGCTATTGTTTTAGGTAGGATAGGTGATGTCTTTGGACGTGCCGCTACTCTAAAGATAAGCCTTTTTGGTACAGCATTTGCTTCTCTTATAATCAGCATAACGCCAAGTTACCAACAAATAGGCATTATAGCAGCGATAATACTTCTTTTCGCTCGTATGGTGGTTGTTGCAATGGTTTCTTCTGGTACTGACGGCATTAGGCTTTTCATATATGAACATATTGGAAGGGGTAAGCAGTGTCTTGGAAACGGACTTATTACTACATCACAACTTCTAGGTTCATTTGTTGCATCTACTTCCGCTTGGTTTTTTACTTTAGATTCAATGCCATATTATAGCTGGCGTTTTGCCTTTATGCTCGGTTCTGTATTGGGAATTATAATGTTACTATTTCTTAAAAATAGTAAGTTTTCAGATCTTGCTGAATATAAATCAGAGCCTGAATATGATGAATATAAAAACACGCCTATATTACATATACTTAAAAAACATCTGAAGCTATTTGTTGTATGTGCTGTTTTGGCTGGAGCTATAGGTAGTACAAACCATTTTTGTGTCATCTTCTTTGGTACTTATGTCTTTAAGCTATTGGGTTATATTCCACATTCTACCATGCAATTTTATACATCTATAGCGATTGCGATTTACATAATATCTGCAATAATTTCAGGTTGGGCTGCTGATATGTTTGGTAGGAGAATGTTAGCAACAATTGGTTTCATAGGCACTCTTACTTTCGCAATACTTCTTACAATAGCTATTAGTGATAAATATCTGCCTATTTCGATGTATTTCGGAATGATGGCTACTATGCCAATGCTTACTATGCCAGCTCTTGCGTTTTTGAAGCAAAGTATTCCTAAGTCAATTAGATACAGGATTTTCAGCCTTGCCCACGCTGTAGGCTCAATTTGCATCTCATCTTCTACGCCTTTCTTTTCA
>JBEAVG010000124.1:0-4226 GCA_041161045.1 Pseudomonadota bacterium | reverse complement strand
TTTCTGGGGAGATTCATTATGTTGATGGTGGGTATAGTATAATGGGAATGACTACTCCAGCTCTATTGAATTAATTAGTTGTAAATTTGGAGAAAATTTTATGAGTAAAGATCAAAATTATGTTTCATCACTTTCTGTAGCTCTTATGATAGCTCAAATTAGAGCAAAGCAACTTGCTACCAAAACTACTCAAGATAATTTACAAAAAATGATAAAAAAGTCTTTAGAAGTCAATGACTCTTCTGGAGAGGTACTAATAAAAACTATACAAGATAACTTGTCAAAGTGGATGGTTGAAATAGACCTTTTAAAGGATGGAGGTCCTGATAATCCATTTCAAAATATTGGTAATGCAGGATTTCCTATTAAGTTTAATAAAACTTCATTCCAGTTAAAGATGTTATCAGATTGGATAGAAGATAAAGGTGATGCAGTGATTGGGAATTTAGGACAAGGAGTTTTTTATAATTCTCTCACAAACTCAATAGATCAATTACCTCAATTACAAGCTGATAATCAATCTTCTTTTTGGGGTAATGAAAATTCTTCTGTTACGACTGTTCTTTTGTGGAGCGTTGCTTCAACTCTTGGATTGGAACTAAATAAAGAAAACTTCTTCGGAGCAGGAACGTTTTATCCATTTTTTAATTATGGTTACTCTATCAATCCAAATCCTAATAATCCTTTCCTTTATGAGAATGGCGTGATGCTTTTTGGAGAGTACCAATTTGGAGGGCATAGGTACTTTTCAAACTCATATCCAAATTTAGGGCAAAGGCTATTCTCTCCAGAGGATTGCTCTAGTTCTGTAGGGAAAGCAACTCTTTTAACAGAAGGTCAAATAGTAGGCATAAATACCAAAGCGATTACAGAATCTTATAAAAATCCATCAAATGAATATTGTTATACTCCGGTAGTTAGTTCTGCTGAGGGGGTAGTAGATTTAGAAAAAATAAATCAGGGTGATATTTATTTAAGAGGTTCTCATGTTGCAATAATTTCTGGTATACTTCCAGATAGTACAATTACAAGTTTAGAGTTTAATAGAGATATAGATCCTAATACCAATGCAAAAATGTTGGGTGGTGGATCTTATCAGTATGATCTAGAGTCTAAAGAAAAGCCTTTTTATATATTAAGACCTCAGAAAGCGGGTCAACTTCATGAATCTACACCTATTGATGAATTATTAGGAAGAATTGATGCAAAATATCATGAAATCGAATATGTAACGGATGTAATTGGAGATTTTTCACAAGTGTTTTTGGGGTAGCGTTGTCAAAAAAAGAAGAGTAGCATGGGGTGCGTTTTCTCTCTCACCATGACTGTTCATCTCATATTAATCGTCTATTTTTGACAAGAGACACTAAATTCCCCCCCCCCCTTGGTATTTTCAGTTTTCAAGTTATTTCACTAGGGGAAATTTGCTTTAGTCTTAAACATAAAAACCTTATCAAATCGCCTCTGTAAGCATTTGGCACACAAGACATAATTAGATATGTCTTGTGATTAAGCTCTTAAAATCATCAAATAATTCAGAGTACTTCTTCTTTACTGAATGAGACTTTGGGATTACGATTATGGCGCTATTATGAAATTGCTCTGTCGATTCTTTATATATTTCACGCGTCATATATCTAATTCTACGTTTCATCTTGTTCCTAATTACTGCTGAGCCAAGGTTTCGTCCTACCTTCATTCCCAAATGCATAATGCCTTTTGGGGATGTTGCATAGTTATGTGCTAATATTATGATAAATGAGCGCCCAACAAGCTTTTTACCTAGCTTATTTACTTCATTGAATTGTTTTTGAGTTTTTAGTGAAATTATTTGGATTTTATTTTGCATGGCACAGAAGATTTTACCTAATTTATACTAGAGATAGAATTAGGTTTTGTATAATTCCTGTTTTTTTACAGTCATCTATTCTGTCAACGTAATGAGATAATTGCGAAAAAGGGATTTGCTAAGGTTTATATTAAGCGCAAAGCTTTTTACGTCCTTTTGCTCTACGTCTTCTAAGAACTTCTCTTCCACCTACTGTTTCCATACGGGCTCTGAAACCGTGTCTTCTTTTGCGAACTAAATTACTTGGTTGAAATGTACGTTTCATGGTTTTTACATATTTATTCGAAATTAAGGTCGCATTCTAGCAGAAAACTATAATATCTGTCAAGTTGAATTTACTATAGAAATAGTTAAGTATTGAGTATAATATATCTGGTTAATTTCTTAGGGAGTAAATAAATGTTTCCACAAGTTAGAATGCGTAGGACTAGACAAAACCCTTGGATAAGAGACTTGCTATCAGAAACTACTATAGTTCCAGAAAATCTTATCCAGCCATTTTTTGTTATTGAGGGAAAAAACAAAAAAGAACCTATAAAATCTTTGCCTGGTATCTTTAGACTTTCTATAGATCTTCTTGTGGAGGAAGTTTTAGAAGCAGAAAAATTAGGTATCAAGGCCGTAGCGATTTTTCCTTCTATTGATTCATCGCTTAAAGATGCAAATGCTACAGAGGCTTATAATCCAGATAATTTAATTTCAAGGGCAGTAAGATCAATTAAGGAAAAGACTACGGGTATAGGAGTGATATGTGATGTGGCATTAGACCCTTATACAGATCATGGGCATGATGGGATTTTTGAATTTGGAGATGTAAATAATGATGCTACTCTTGAAAAGCTTCAGATGCAGGCTTTAACTCTTGTAAATGCTGGAGCTGATATTGTAGCTCCTTCTGATATGATGGATGGAAGGGTTATGATTATTAGAGAGTTTCTTGACGAAGCTTCTTTTGAGCATATTCCGATATTGTCTTATGCAATAAAATATTCATCAAATTTATATGGACCTTTTAGAGAAGCTGTAGGGTCTAAACTTTCTTCCTCTGGTATAAATAAAAGAACATATCAGGCGGATTTTAGGTCTGGAGTTAAGCATGCTCTTCGTGAAGTAGAGCTAGATATAATTGAGGGTGCTGATATGATAATGGTAAAACCTGCTGGGTTCTATCTAGATATTATTTCACATATTTCACTGGCTGAAAATGTACCAGTGTTTGCATATCAGGTAAGTGGCGAATATTCTATGATGAAGCTTGCAGCAGAAGCTGGAATTGCAAAGTGGGATGAGATAATGTATGAATCATTGATTGCAATAAAACGTTCTGGGGCTACTGCTATATTCACGTATGCCGCTATGGAATTTGCTGAATTTTTAAGGAAGAAGTAACATGAAAAAGAAAATGCCTGAAAGAAAATTAAAAAAAGATACTGTACATAAGATAGATGAAATTAAAAGTAATGAAAAATCAGAGAATGATAAATCGTCGGATTCTTTTATAAGAGTTTTGATAGTTATTTCTATGATTATAGCTACTGTAGCGGTTTATTTCTTGATGACTAATTCTGGTGCTACAAGAGCTGGTATTAGAGATGATTATTATTCAACTTGGGCAAATGTCGGTGGAACTTTTAGTTTGGTGGACGTTAATGGAAAGTCTTTTAGTAGCTCTCAGCTTCGTGGAAGGCCTAATCTTATATATTTTGGCTTTACTTTTTGTCCTGATATATGCCCTACAGAGCTACAAAAAATCTCTAAGGTTATGGATATGTTAGCAAAATATAATTTTGAAATTACGCCAGTGTTTATAACTATAGATCCAACAAGAGATACATCTAGTCTTCTTAAGGGATATCTCAAGAGTTTCAATAGTCAAATTATAGGTCTTACAGGAACAACGGAGCAGATTGAGAAAGTAGCAAAGATGTACAATGTATATTATGAAAAATCAGCTGAAACTGCTAATGATGAAAAGAACTATCTTCTAAACCATACTGCTTATATATATCTTATGGATCAGTATGGGAAATTTGTAAAACTCTTTGATATTAGTGCAAATGCTGAGGAAATAGTTGATTTCATACATACACATTTTATACAATCAGGATTTTCTAGATAGTTAAACTGTGGAATGTGATATAACAAATGCACATAAATAAAACTTAGACCTCAAAAACAAATAGGAGAAAATACTATGCCATCCAAATTTGCTAAATCTACAAAAATTTTTTTTGACGAACCTGAGCAAAAAGCCGTGCTAAAAATCTTTACTATGTCTGGTTATTTAAGACCAGCAAAATTGTGGGATGATATTAATAGATCTAAGATATTTTCTGATCCAGAGAGGGTTTTTAAGACAATATATCCAGTAATATAT
>JBEAVG010000096.1:0-3084 GCA_041161045.1 Pseudomonadota bacterium | reverse complement strand
CTATATACCTATTATGTCCAAAATTTCTTTTTTGTTTTTTAAAAAAATCTATAGCTTGGTCAAAATCTGTATGTTTAAAATCTGGCCATAGAGTTTGAGTAAAGTATAACTCAGCATAAGCATTTTGCCAAATCAAGAAATTACTTATTCTAATATCTCCTCCAGAACGAATCATTAAATCAACGTCAGGCATATCCGGAGCATCTAAAAATTTAGCAAATTCCTCTTCTGTAACTGAATCGAATTCATTAGTAGATAAGATTTTATTACAAGCACGCACCACTTCATCTCTACCACCATAGCTAAATGCAAGATATACACTCATAGTTTCATACATCGCTGTTGACACTTCTGCATCAATCAATAATGTCCTTATTTCATTAGACATTCTTCCTAAATCACCTATTACCCTAAATCTTATCTTTTTTTCATGCAGCATTTTTATTTTCTGTTGAAGATAAAAACCCAACAAATCCATCAATGCTGATACTTCTTCATGAGGTCTTTTCCAATTTTCTGTTGAAAATGCATACAAAGTAAGATGTTTAACGCCTATAGATGCAGCATATTCTATTATTTTTTCGGCAGAATCAGCACCCTTAGCATGTGCACTAGCTAAATCATGGCCATTAGCCTTAGCCCACCTACCATTACCATCCATTATTATTGCTATATGATTTAAAGACATAGATACCAAAAAACAATTAATGTATTTTTATCATAAATATTATTTTTTGAATACTACTTTATTACGCCCACCATCCTTAGCCTCATACAAAGCTTTATCGGATCTAATGACTAAAGAAGCTATAGAATCTTCAGGCTCATATTCAGTTACACCTATCGACAAAGTAACTTTTACAGGTTGAGCATTTGATACAATAAGGTCACAATTTTCCATATTAGCCCTTATTCTTTCAGCTATCATTCTAACTTCAATCTCAGCAACATCAAATACTACTACTATAAACTCTTCACCGCCATAACGCGTGATAAAATCTTCCGCACGAACACTAGTTTTTATAACATTTGATGCTTCAATAATAACTTTATCACCAATATTATGACCATATTGATCATTGATATTTTTAAAATGATCAATATCTATCATCATTATATACAGAGACTTCAACTCAGAATTAGCCTTCTGAATAGTACGAACTATATATTTCTCAAAATATCTACGATTATAAAGGTTAGACAACTCATCCTTTACAGAAAGATTTATACTACGAGTAAGATCGTTTCTAAGATCATCTTGATAATATTTACGTCTAAGTTGAGTTTTAACTCTAGCAACCAATTCACTTTTATCAATATGAGCCATGAAATAATCATTTGCTCCCATATCTAATGCCTTTAAGACCATAGGTATGGTATATTCTTCGGTCATCATAACAACAGAAATATGCTTTACAGAATTGATAGATCTTATAGATGCCAAGATCCTTAATGGGTCTTGATCTTCAAGCTGACAACTAACAATTATTGTATCAGGCGCAAATCCTGAATTAATAATATCATGAACTTTTTCTACTGTAGAAGCTATTTCAACATGATGAGTAATCGTGCTAAGCATAATTAATAAGTTACTAGCTTGAACTATATCATCATCTATAATAAGGATCTTACTTTCTGAAAAATCATGGTCTAAAACAACCGCTTTTATTCCAAAATCATGATTAGTTTTGCTACGTAATTTTAACTCATCAATAACTGACTTGGTTCTGGTTAGCGACTTTAGCCTCGCAAATAAAGCCATATCGTCTATTGGTTTTGTCAAAAACTCATCAGCACCAGCTTCTAAGCCCCTAAGCCTATTCTCTTTATCAGACAAAGCAGTAACAAGAACCACAGGAATATGTGATGTTTGAGGGTTTGACTTAATTCTAAGACAAGTTTCAAATCCATCCATTCCAGGCATCATGCAATCTAGCAAAACTATATCTATATTGTTCTGCTCTAAAGAATTTAATGCATCAGCACCATTGCTAGCAGTAAAAACATTATAATATTCCCTCAATAATTTAGCTTCTAAAAGCTGAATATTTTGAGCTATATCATCTACTACAAGTACATTAGCTGTCATAATTCACTTTAGATATTTTGATAAAGCATTAAAAAAATTATCCATAGATACAGGCTTTGCTAAATACATATCACAACCTGATTGCATTATTTTTTCTTCATCGTTTTTCATAGCAAAAGCTGTAATAGCTATAATAGGAATGTCAGAAGTTGTACTTTCTGCTTTTAAAGCCTTGATAATTTCTAACCCAGATATACCCCTAAGCTGTATATCCATCAATATTAAATCAGGATTCTCAGATTTAGCCAAATCAAATGCATCCGTACCCTCCATGGAGGTTATAACTTCATGTTTCTTCATTTTTAGCAGATCATGAAATAATTTAAGATTCAGTTCATTATCTTCTACAACAAGCACTTTTGACATAAAGAAAATACTCCCAATAATATAAATACAGCAAAGATGTTTAACTGATGTTATATTATTTCTAAAAGATATTCAAGCTGTCATTGTTATTAGATGTATGCTAGGCGATGAGTGTTCGAGAAGCGCAGACTACTATAGTAGGTGAGCACGCGCAGATACACGAATCAACAACGCAGACAATAATTTTCCAAAAACAAGTCTCTCGTCAAAATTAAATGGATGCTATGCGATGAGTGTTCAAGAAGCGCAGCGTACATATAACGTGAGCATCGCAGATACACGAAATCAACAACACAGACAATAATTTTCCAAAAACAAGTCTCTCGTCAAAATTAGATGGATGCTAGGCGATGAGTGTTCAAGAAGCGCAGCGTACATATAGTACGTGAGCATCGCAGATGCACGAAATCAACAACGCAGACAATAATTTCCCAAAAACAAGTCTCTCGTCAAAATTAGATGGATGCTAGGCGATGAGTGTTCGAGAAGCGCAGACTACTATAGTAGGTGAGCACGCGCAGATACACGAATCAACAACACAGACAATAATTTTCCAAAAACAAGTCTCTCGTCAAAATTAGATGGATGCTAGGCGATGAGTGTTCAAGAAGCGCAGCGTACATATAGTA
>JBEAVG010000060.1:0-4716 GCA_041161045.1 Pseudomonadota bacterium | reverse complement strand
CCCAATGGCCCAGGAAAAATTTCAGGAAAAATCGATAATATTGTAGCTGAAAACAATGGGTTAATTTCCACCATTTTCCTCTAATACATTAAACACATCCCAATATTTCTCATATTCTGCAATCTCTATAGGAGTTATTCCGTCTTCATTAACAGCATTAGGACTAAGGCCCCTAGCAATCAACCATCTAGCAAGAGAAGGATCATTTTTCAAAACAGCCAAATGTAGAAGCGTATTACCATCTTTATCAGCAAGACCTAAAATTTTATAATTATCGTCCAAGACCCTCAAATTATTTATATCTCCTCGCATAACATCATCCATAACATATGCACCCAAATCTCTTTGAGATAAGTAAGGCAAAGTATCATTATTGATCTTCATACGCTCTTCTATAAAATGATCAGTCTGCACCATTATATCTTCGTCTCTTTCATATTTACGATCTAATTCATATAGTCTCAAATATTCCGAATAACCCATATTATCGTACTTGGCAACCTCTGTCAGATTACCACATACAACATCATCACTATTCAGAAATAATACTAAAGTCTCATTGTCTACAAACTCTTTTTGAGACAAATCTATAGGCTTTTGCGAATGTACAATTTTATGCTTCATTGACTTGACAGCCTTGCCAACAGTAGGAACATAAGAATCGATCTTAACATCCTGAGTATTTTTTATTTGTTTGATGGGGGCGGTAACATTTTGTTTATTAGGCGCATCAATAACATCCTGCTTCTTTTTCACATCTTCAGTTTTGACAGAAGCAACTACCTCCTTAGAAACAGCAGGAGTCACGGATTTATCAGGAAGAACGGGAACAGTAATTTTAGAATCCGAAGATGTTTTTTGCGCTGACTCAGAAGAAATCTGAGAATTGTTAGGAGCAACAGAAACTGGTTCCAACGGTTTTTCCTTTACTTCTACTACTGGAGTTACAGGCGCAACTTTCTTAGATTCAGATTGCACAGGAATATTAGGTATCTCAGGTAATTTTGGCTCAGCGGGTGAAACAGGGATTATTTCTGTTTTTTTAGCAGAAATTTTATCCTTTGGTGCCTCTTGTGTAGAATCATCATTAAGACTCACCCCACCAGGCAAAGGTGGCGGCGCAGAAAACACTGAAGTTGAAGATATCAAGAATATCAATAGAATTATAGCCTTTAAATTACTCATCTTAAGGATTCCTAGAATGTTTTGTTATTTTGTATACCCGCCACTAATCTCTTTATTTCTTCAGATACAGACTGCTTAACAATTGTAGGAAGATTCTTATCTAACCACGCACTAAGCTCCGGCCTGATCAATTCAGCAATCCAAGCCTCAATCTCAGAATGCCTATATTTACTTGGCTCATCCTTCAAACTCTGATGATGTCCTAAAGTAGAGGCGGTTTCAAGAAAATCATTCAATATAGACTGAGTTTTATTACTAGAATAATTAGAAAGTAAGCTATCTTTATCACCATCAGCTCTTTTCTCTAGCTCTTCTGAAGCTACCGCATCAAAGATTTCAGTAAGCTCAAGCTCTTCCTCCTCACGTCCTTTATTATAAGTTGCAGGCCCCCTATTCACAGCATCTTGTATGGACTGCAATATCTCACCTATTGATCTATCTCCATGAACATTCCGCTTAGACACTAAAAACCTACCACCTTATGTTTCAAATTCCTATATTCTAACTCTGGCTCAAAATATTGAGCATTGAGCTTCAATTTTTTTGCAGTCATTTGACCCATAAAAGCCTTCATCTGATATGCAATATTTATATAATTCTGCTTTATATCTACAGCTTGAGAACGAGCATTATTAAATTCATCTTGCTGCCTAAGAACCTCTAGCATCGTTTTAGTTCCAACGGAATGTTCGCTTCTAACACCTTCTAACGCTATCTCCTTAGCTTTTATAGCTTCATCAGCAAAAACTACACTGTCTTTAGATGCATTATATTGCTCCCACAACGCAATTGACTGTGCAGCAACGGAATTTTTTGTACTATCCATAGTATAGGCAGCAATGCGTGCTTTAGCCTTGGATTGTCTTACTTGAGAATGAGCCGCACCACCCCTAGAAAATATTGGAACAGTAAGGCTTACGCTTGTACTAAATACATTGTTATTCGCCCCACTTTGCGAAACTCCAGGGCTACTATAGTAATTTCTTGTATTCTGCAGAGTTAAATCCGCTGAAGGCAGCAACGCGCCCATGCTATATTTTACAGTATCTTTTGCTTGTTTTAATTCAGAATTTCTAGCAATTAAAGCAAAATTTGATTTGGCGACAAATTTATTAAAGCCTTCGAAATCTTCTGGAATACCTTCTGGAGCTGATGGGAAATTTATTTCATCATCCGGATCTTTGCCTATCACATCTTTAAAATTTGCCTTTGATGAAACTAAATTAGCATATGCATTAGATTTATCAGCTTGAGCTTTTAAATAACTTGCACGAGCTGCGGAAACGTCAGTTAATGTAGCCTCTCCAACTTTCATTTGCTCAGTGGCTGTATCCAAACTCTGTTTATATGATACAAGAGTATCATTCGCAATATCATATTTTAGTTGAGCAGAACAAAGTGCAAGATAAGCTTTTAAAGATTCAAGTAGAACTTTTTGCTCTGAATCATACAAAACGGCTCTAATTTGGTTGAATTGCTCTTGAGCCATCTTCAAAGCCATTGTAGATTGCCCACCTTTAAAAAGATTTTGGCTTACAGAAAGAGTTCTTGAAACATTAGGCCCATTATTAGCTATAGGGGCATTACTATATTGGCTTTTGTTCGTGACTTTGGAACTTTGCGTAGAAACTTGAAAATTAACATCAGGAAGAAAAGACCCAAGGGCTTGAACAAAACTTTCGCTCTCAATCAGGAATTTTTGCTGTGCATTTTTAATATCCTGATTTGTTTTGTAAGCATTAGACAAAGCATCATGCAAATCCATAGCATAAGAATTACTGACGAATGACAATATGCTGCACATTACAAACATCTTTTTTATCATAAAACTTCCCCTAAGGCTAGAACACTATTTGATAGCTAAGTATAGTCAAGGAATTTAAAAACAACAAATTTAAATTTTAGACATGCATAAAAAAAAGATTTTTTTATAATCATGTGTACAAAATGTTGTTTTTATTAAGGGAAATATGAAATTTTTAGAATATCTGGAGACAGAATATTGGAGATTAAATTTATGGAACACATCCTTCTTTATATTCGGTATAATATTTTATTTTTCTCTATCTACAGAACCTTCTTGGAAATATATTACAGCCACATCTATAATATCCATAACAACATTATACCTTAGAAAATATGGAGCTAAAGGTCTATTATTTTCCGGCATATTGATTTCGTTCTCATTAGGAATAATTATAGGCAAAATAAGGAATGAAGCTGTTCATACTGTTGCATTACAAGATTCGATTACAACAAAAATAGAGGGTAGAATATCAAGCATAAAATATACTTCTAAAGCCATGCAAATAATATTGGATCAAGTGCATTTTGGCACTTTACTAATGCAAGACAAAGATCCTGAAAAAATACGTCTAACAGTACCAGAAACAAACAGAGTGAAACTTATGATTGGAGACTACATAAGAACTACCGCATCACTCACCCCACCTTCTCGTAGCATAATTCCTGGTGGATATGATTTTGGACTTTTTTCTTATTTTTCAGGAATAGGCGCAAATGGTTTTACAATTTCTGAACTTGAGCATATTAGAGCCAATGAATCAGAAAATGTTGTAGATTACAATATCCAAAGATTAAGAAAATATATATACCTAAGGCTCACAGATATTATGGGAAAAGATGAAGGGAATTTTGCAACAGCTCTTCTAATTGGTGAAGCTAGTGGACTTGATAGGGGAATTATGCAGGATATGCGCTATTCAGGTCTTGCTCACGTACTCTGCGTTTCAGGATTACACTTATCCCTAGTAGCTGGAATGATTTTTATATTTACTAGGATCATTCTTAACATCTCTGATATAATAGCATTTAGATATAATATCAAAATTATATCAGCCATAATATCACTAATCGGAAGCGGCATTTACTTGCTTCTATCTGGAGGACAAATAGCTGCAACAAGAGCATATATCATGACTTCTATTCTTATGATAGGAATAGCACTAGGTAAAACCCCATATCCTATAAGATCTCTAAGCATCGCAGCCATAATAATATTAACACTAAGCCCAGAATATGTATTACACCCAAGTTTCCAGCTTTCTTTTGCAGCAGTCTTAGCGCTAATTGGAGGCTATGAATTTTATATCAAAAACAAATGGATTTTAGGAGATGCACATGGCGTACTAGCAAAAATAAAGCTTTTTATATTTTCGAATATTTATTCTAGTATTGCTGCAAGCCTAGCAACAACACCTATAGTAATCTACCATTTTTATACAGTGGCTAATTACACCATTCTAGCAAATTTACTAGTAGTACCACTAATTTCATTCATCGTAATGCCGCTTGGAATCCTTTCTATAGTTTTATTACCATTTGGATTAGATGAATATACCTTACCGATTATGAGCATAGTAATATCTAAGATAATTTTTATAGCAAATTGGATAGCAAATTTAAAAGGCTCAGTATGGCACGTAGGCTACATTACTCCTTTGAGTCTTGTTATTTACATGTTCGGATTATTTTGGCTTATATTATGGAGCTCTAAAATAAGAATTTACG
>JBEAVG010000042.1:0-3970 GCA_041161045.1 Pseudomonadota bacterium | reverse complement strand
GCCTAAGGAACATAAAGAATTCTTTTTTGACTTTGAATGTAGTGCTCTTTATGAAATGCATGAATCAATAGCGCCAGAAGCTACTAGAATTTCTTCTGGAAGAGTTGTGGCTTATTTAATGAATTTATCGAATAAGATGATTGTTGGTTCAGCGGATCTTTCTAATTCTAATAGTTTGCTTGCTTCTACAGCTAGGGTTTTAACGTCAGACGATTATGCCGGAAATTTTATTCATTATGGTATTAGAGAGCATGCTATGGCTGCTATCATGAATGGTCTTGCTCTTGAAGGTTATAAGTCTGTAGGAGGCACATTCTTAACATTTAGTGATTATATGAGACCTGCAATACGCCTTGCTGCTATTATGAAGCTTCCTGTTACATATGTATTTACTCATGATTCAATAGGTCTTGGCGAGGATGGTCCGACTCACCAGCCTGTAGAGCATCTTGCGTCGCTAAGAGCTATTCCTCATTTGCAAGTTTTTAGACCTGCTGATTTTGTTGAGACTGTAGAATCTTGGCAAATTGTTTGGGCAAGAAAAGATGGTCCATGTGCTCTTGTTCTTTCTAGGCAGAATCTTCCTCAGATTCGAGGTCGTCAGGATCAAAATCTTTCATTAAGTGGTGCTTACATAGTTAAAGATACTACAAATCCTCAAGTAACTATTTTTGCTACTGGGTCGGAGCTTCATTTGGCTCAGGATGTTGCTATACTTCTTGCTGGAAATGAAATTAGAGCAAGGGTAGTTTCTGTTGTATGTTTAGAACTTTTTGATAAGCAAGAACAATATTACAAAGATGATATTCTTTACGGGACAAATCTAAATGTAGTAATTGAAGCTGGTGTCAAAAATGGATGGGAGAATTTTCTTGGGAAAAATGGATTGTTTTTTGGTGTAGAAGATTTTGGTCATTCTGCTCCTCAAAAACAATTATATGAATATTTTAGACTTACGCCTGATTATATAAAAGAGTCTATTGTTGAGAGATTGGAGCTTGTGTCGTATGAGTGATAATAAAGTGCGTGACGGAATTAATTGGTATGGAGCCTATTCTATGACTCTTAGAGAAACTCATAGATTTTTCAGAGTTTATCATCAGAGCATAATCGCGCCTATTAGTACTGCTATGATTTTTTTATGTATCTTTTCTTTATCTATTGGTAATCATAGGGCTGAAATAAATAATGTACCATTTATAGAGTTTATGGCATTAGGGCTTATTATGATGAGTATGATACAAAATGCTTTTGCTAATAGTTCTTCATCTCTCATTATGTCTAAAGTTATTGGATATATTACAGATATTCTTATGCCGCCTTTGCAAGGTTTTGAAATAGTCCTTGCTTATGTTACATCTAGCATTATCAGGTCCATTATTATAGGAGTAGGGATATTTTTTATTATGTGGTGTTTTATAAATTTTGATATCAAACACCCGCTTTATCTTGTTTTTGTAACTATAGGCACATGTATATTTTTTGCTAATTTGGGTATAATAGCTGGTCTTGTTTCTAATACATTTGACCAAATGTCAGCGTTAACAAATTATGTAATTATGCCTCTTTCTTTTCTTTCGGGCACTTTTTATTCAACTCATCAACTGCCAGACTGGCTTCAAATGGTTGATCTTATAAATCCGTTTTTTTACATGATAGATGGTTTTAGATATTGTTTTATAGACCATGCAGATAGTAATCTTTTTGTAGGTGCGGGAATACTTACTATAGGCAATGTTATGTTATGGATTCTTACTGTGCATTTGATCAATATAGGCTGGCGTCTTAAGAGCTGATTTCACAGACGTCTCCTGTAAAAAATGCCGATTAGGGCGTCGATTTCGCGTCCTGCGCTCCTCAAATATCACTTATATGCTGCGGTGCTCGGACTGCTCATCTCCTACTACTCGTCTATTTTTAACAGAGAGACAGCAAATTTTTCCCTAGTATTTTTAGTTTTTAAGTTATTCTACTAGGGGAAATTTGCTTTAGTCTTAAACATAAAAACCTTATCAAATCGCCTCTATAAGCATTTGGCACATAAGACTAATTAATAAGAAGTCTCAAGGAGCAAATATATCAATCATTTTTGCATCTGCCGTTAATGTTTCGTGCCATGAATCGCATAAAAAATTCAGAGCTATAATTTGTGAAGTTTTAAACCCAGACATTATGTCTTGAAAATTAGTATCGATGAGATTTGGTGAATAGTGCACAGCAAGTTCTAATAAGGATGGATTGTGACCTATCATTAATATTGTTTTGTATTTGTCATCTTGCAGCGCGATAAGATTTGTAAGATTTTGAACATCATTCTTTTTATATATTATATTGCTATATTCTATTTCAGCATTTTTGATTTTTGGTTTCAAAACATCTAAAGTTTGCATGGTTCTCTTTGAATCAGAGCATAGTATAAAATCTATGTTGTGATGCTCTGCTATATGAGTTGCTGTGACTCTAGTGTCAGTTTCGCCCTTTAGACTAAGTTCTCGTTCGTGATCGCTATGTGTGGGTGTTATTGGCGCATCTCCGTGACGCATTAATATTAGAGTTTTCATTATTTGAATATTTTAAAATATATCTTGGACTATATCCTTTACTTCAATCAATTACAATTGAACTTGCATATTTTCTGAATTTGTAATATTATCCCGGAGTCTATTAGAGCAATTTTGTGCCCGCGTGATGGAATGGTAGACATAACGGACTTAAAATCCGTGGGGCTTTTGCCCTTGCCAGTTCAAGTCTGGCCGCGGGTACCATAAATAGGCAATGACTTAATATGTTTATACAAACAGAATCAACACCAAATCCTAATGCAATGAAATTTCTTCCTGGTGAAGAAATTAGTACTATTGGCCCAGTTTTTATAACATCTTTAGATGCTGCAAAGAATAGCCCGCTGGCTAGAAGATTATTTGCTGTTGATGGCGTAGAAGCTGTATTTTTGGGTTCTGATTTTATAACCATTACAAAAGATGAAGATGTAGCCTGGGAAATTCTAAAACCAGAAGTTCTAGTTGCTATTATGGATCACTTGGTTGCTAAGCTTCCTATTTTTGATAAATTAGAAAATTCTTCTAAAAACTCAGATATTGCTGATTTGGGTGATCTTGAGAAGCAGATTATAGAAATTATAGAAACAAGAGTTCGTCCTTCTGTTGCAATGGATGGTGGTGATATAATATATAAGGGGTTCGAAAATGGTGTTGTTATGCTAGCTCTCAGAGGTGCATGTTCTGGGTGTCCTAGCTCTAGCGTGACATTAAAAAACGGGATAGAATCTATGTTAAAATATTACGTTCCTGAGGTAGTTTCTGTTGAGGCTGTAGAGGAGTAATACAAGATTAAAACTTCTTTACAAATATTTGGCGCATAAGTCTATTTACAGGTTTCTCAGCTAGTTCCTAGTATAATTTAATCTGAGATATGGTATAATCTTTCCTTGTTACAGATTAATAAACAAAAGATTATGAAAAAAGAAAAAATCATTTTCACTTGGCTTTCTATTTCTGCATTTATGGTTGTGGTTATGGTATTTGTAGGCGGTTGGACTAGGCTTGCTGATGCTGGTCTCTCCATTACTGAATGGAAGCCTTTATCTGGTGTTTTCCCTCCAATTACTGATGCTGCATGGGAAGAAGAATTTCTTAAATATAAAGATTCTCCTGAATTTAAAAAGATACATAATTACTTTACTATTTCAGAATTTAAGCAGATTTTTTGGCTTGAGTTTATTCATAGAATATTCGGACGTATAACTGGATTGATTATGCTTGTTCCAGGCCTTATGTTTTATATGCGTGGATATTTTAAGGGTCAGGCTTCTCATTATTTATCAATAATGTTTTTGGTAGCATTTCAAGGTTTTATAGGGTGGTGGATGGTTAAAAGTGGACTTGTTGATAACCCTCATGTAAGTCACTTTAGGCTGGCTGTGCATCTTATTACGGCACTAATATTATAT
>JBEAVG010000005.1:0-4776 GCA_041161045.1 Pseudomonadota bacterium | reverse complement strand
GTTATAGTATATAGATGCGTTAATCTTATAGCACAAACAGCTAGCCATGTTCCATGGCAGGTTTTTACAACGAAATCTGGAAGAAGATTTTTGTCTCATGATCATCCTGCAGTTCAGCTTCTAAAAAAACCAAATGCAGGACTTGGCGGCGCAGATTTCTTTGCAGAATTGATAAGTAACAAACTGCTTTTTGGAAATGCTTATGTGCTAACAGTTAATGTTGGTGATTCAGGGCCTAAGGCTCTTTATTTACTTCCAAATAATAATATGAGTATAGAAGTAGAAGCTGGAAAAGCAGTAGCATATAAATATACTTCATCTGAGCGATCTATGCTTTATCCAATTCAACAAAATTCAAAAATTAGTAAGGTTTTACATATTAAAAGTTATAATCCTAACAATGCTCTTTATGGTATTTCATCTCTAGATGCTGCAGCTGCTTCTATAGATGTTCATACAATGGCTTCTAGGTGGAATAGTAATCTATTAAAAAATGGAGCAAGACCTAGTGGAGCTCTTATAATGAAGGATCCCCATGGATATCTCACAGATGAACAATTTGAGCGCTTGAGGGATCAGTTAAATAGTAAATATACTGGTACAGCAAATTCAGGAAGACCAATGATTCTAGAGGGCGGGCTTGATTGGCGCGAAATGAGTATTAGTCCAAAGGATATGGATTTCATTGAGTCTAAAAATGCTGCTGCAAGAGAAATTGCTCTTGCATTTGGTGTTCCTCCACAGCTTTTAGGTATTAATGGTGACAATACTTATAGTAATATGCAAGAAGCTAGAATTGCTTTGTGGGAAGAAACTGTGATTCCCCTTCTAGATAAACTTTCTGACGCTTTTACTAATTGGCTTTCTTATTGGTTTAATCAGGAAATCATAATAGATTTTGATAGAGATTCAATATCTGCTCTTATAGAAAAGCGTGAGAATTTATGGGATAAAATTTCAAAAAGTAGTTTTATGACAGTAAATGAAAAAAGAGCTTTTGTTGGATTAGGCACTATAGATGGAGGAGATAGTTTGTCTTCGGGAGAAAAAAAATGATGATAAAAAATATGGTGTCGCAGCTTCATGGGTTTATCTCCAAAATGATGCTGCTTCTTGAAGATGATCTAAACAAAAATGATTTCGGCGATATAGACCAATCCTCTTCTGTAAAAAAAAATATTACAAGTTTAATGCAAAAACTAGTTGCGCTTGTTTTGCAACTTAACAAACTAAGCAAAGATGAAAGTCTTTATGCTGAAGAAACATTATTATCAGAGGATCTGAAAATCATCGAAAGATTTATACAAAAATATAAAAGCGATAAGAAGTAGGTTATAGATTGGAAATTTGTTCTACTAAAACTTCTGCATTTCCTTTATAAATTTCATCAGATAAAAACTTTAGTGAGTCGTTTAAGCTATTAATAATATGTGGTGGATTTGATATTAAAACACCACATTTTCTCATTCCAACACTGAGTTCTTTGATACCAAATTCAATTTTGATAAATTCAGGATATCCAGTTGTTTTAAGGTCTTGATAGAATTTTTCCACTTCTTTTTTTGTTTTGATCGGGTACCAAATCATTGTAATTCCAGCAAAGAATCTTTTTCGAATAAACTTCAAAGCCTCGATTAATTTATCAAATTCATCTGTTTTTTCAAATGCTGGGTCTAAAAACACCAAACCTCTAGTGGTTTGTGGTGGTAAGAATGCTTTCATGGCATTGTATCCATCTAATAGATGAACTGCAGTATTAGAGAATTTTCTCATATTATACTTAAGGGTAGCATAATCTTGAGGATGCAATTCTGATGCTATCAATTTGTCAGAATTTCTTATGGTAGAAGAAATTATAGTTGGCGATCCTGGATATGTATTTTCATTAAGGTTTTTTATGAGGTTTAGATAAGTTTCTATTACAGGAGGGAGTTTTTTATCTTTATATTCTAATAATTTATTTATCCCATGAAGATATTCTAATGTTTTTTGAGATTCTGCCGATGAAAGATCATATATCCCAATTCCAGCAAATGCATCCAATATAGTATAAGTAGAATCTTTTTTATTAAGTTCCTGAATAATATGTATAAGAATGATGTGTTTTACTACATCTGCAAAATTACCAGCATGGTATATGTGTCGATAGTTCATTTTACTTTAAGAAGTTTTTGATAATTATCTCAGCAGCTATTTCACTTGGCTTTGACTTTGAATTATAGCCTATATCTCTAAGAGCTTCTGCTGTTTCTTTGACTTGTAATTCAGATAATTTGTCATTAGAAAGATAATGATAAACTATTGATGCGATTTTTTCAGGAGAACAATCTCCTTGTATTAATTCTGGTACAACTTGTCTTTCTAGAAGGATATTTATTAAACATACATTTTTGACTAAAATTTTTCTTTTTATATACCAGTATGTTAGGGGATTCATTCTGTAAAATACTAACATCGGAGTACCTGCTGCTGCTATTTCTAAATTGTTTGATCCAGATTTCGCTATTGCAAAATCTGCTGCTGCATATGCCGAAAGTCTTCCTTCTCCAATTACTGATATATGTGGAAAGTTTTCAGGAAGATATGATTCAACAAGAGCTGCATCTTCTTTTTTATTTAGTGCGAAGACAGGAAATATTTTAAAATTAGTGCTAAGCATCTCAAGAGCTTCGATAATTATTTTAGTATGTCTTTTAATTTCGCCCTTTCTACTTCCTGGAGTAATACAAATTATACGTGCTTCTTCAGGTATTTTATGTGTCTCACGAAAAACGGTTCCTGAA
The DNA here is from genome assembly GCA_041161045.1 of Pseudomonadota bacterium. GTDB lineage: Bacteria > Pseudomonadota > Alphaproteobacteria > Rickettsiales > Rickettsiaceae > CANNRM01. Next base: position 1,993 of record JBEAVG010000005.1, on the reverse strand, counting down.
GATGATATAAAATTTTGTTCAAATATAGGATGGCCTATAAAATCTGTTTTTAATCCATATTTTGTGAAGAATGGTGGTTCGAATGGTAAAAGTGTCAGTAGGTGGTCATATAACTTCGCTACCTTTTCAGCTACTTCAGGGTGATGAGCCCATACTTGTGGTGCAACTATATGCACAAATTTTCCTTTGAATCCCTTAGATTTTAGTCCTTCGACAACTCTAAAGTTAAAACCTGGTGAATCTATAGTTATAACCACATCAGGATTTTCATGTAATATATGATGTATTGTTGTGGAAATAAGGCGTTTTAATGTAAAAATATGTGGTATTATTTCTAGATACCCCATAAGGCTAATTTTAGAGATATCAAATAAACTTTGATATCCGAGTTCTTCCATTTTTCTTCCGCCTATACAAGAGATTTGAATATGAGGCATCTTCTTGTTTAATGCTGTCATTAGTAAGGCGCCTATGACGTCTCCAGATGCTTCTCCGGCTATAATATATGCTTTATGATTATTTTGTGATGTCATTGCATAGGCTCATAGATTTGTTTATGATTTCAGATTCTCCAATCACCAAAACAGCTATTAAATCATTATCAGGATGCTCTTTGAAATTATACAATTCTGTTATATCTTGTTTGGCACTTTTAGAGGGTTTTTTTAAAAAATAATCATAAGAATTATGTAAGTAATTTATTGGTAGGTAGCTATTAAAAACTCTGTAGAAAGGTGTGATTATATTGGCAATTGATACAAAAAGTAATATATAGCATATTCCAGAAAACGCATTAGATGGTGTGTTTTTAGTTTCATATTTTTGGAGTAAATATATGCATAATAGGCAGGAAACAACTACCCAGCATATCATATAAAGACTTACTAGCTCATAAGCGTTTATTGAATCGACATTAAAAAATGCTTTGACTGCATTTTTAGAAGGTAATAATTTGTTGTCATATATATAATAACTTACAAAGCTACCTGTTATATATAAAAAGAAGCTGTAGATTTTGAATAATATATTATTTACACTAAATCCTATAAATCCCGCAAAAATCATCAGAAGGACATATATAGATTCTTTAAATAATTCGGCATAAGCAAGCGATTCTCCAGCTTTGTAATGGTCATATTTGTACAATAAAATAGAGCCATCAAAAGCTATAAAATAAACTAGGGCCATTATGAATGCACGTTTAATAATAGATAGATCTAGTTGCGCTGAGAGGGATTTCATAATATTATTCCGGTTAATACTAACATTTAACTATCATGATCATAGATTCACTGCAAGATTTTTGTAGTTTTTTAAATAAAATAAGTCCTATTTTAGCAATCGATTTAGGAGAGAAAAAGCTTGGATTTTCTATATCTGATCATTCTTATAAAATGGCTTTACCAGCTTATGTTGTAAAGGTTTCTAGTGAGAAAGATAAAATTGAAGCTATTGTCTCAGCTATCATGAAGTATAAAGCATGTGCTCTAGTTGTAGGTATTCCCTTTAATATGAATGGTAGTGAATCAGAGCAAACTACCAAAATCAGAAAGTTTGCTCAAAATCTTGCTGCTAAAATAGCTTTGCCTATATATCTGCAGGATGAAAGGCTTACGTCTAGAGCCGCTCATTCGCTACTAAAAGAAACTGGTATGAAACGCCGCGAGCGTGATGCTGTGGATGATTCAGTAGCCGCAAGTCTCATATTAGATACAGTAATTCAGAGGATTAATATAATATAAAACTTAACTCTTATTCAACAGGCAATAGAGTAGGGGAGTTAATATCAACTTTTTGTACTTTTGCATATGTTTCTAGAAGCTTATGCCAATAGAGCATTAAATGAGCTGGAGTTATCTCTTTTTGTATGTTTTTTGATCCTTTTTCAGCAATTATTTTTGCTTCATTATCATGATCTTTTACCCATTCTATTTTTTCTAGAACATCGCTTATATCGGGTGCTATATTGATATAGTCCTCTCCATCTTTTAGT
>JBEAVG010000150.1:0-3154 GCA_041161045.1 Pseudomonadota bacterium | reverse complement strand
CTTATATAATATCTTGTAGTTGGATTATATATTAGCTAGGTATGCCTCATGACTTCAGATATGGAAAACGAAATATCAACACAATCTTCAAAACAATCTTCAAACTCAGAATATGGAGCTGACTCTATTAAGGTTTTGAGAGGGTTAGAGGCGGTTAAAAAGCGTCCTGGGATGTATATTGGTGATACTGGGGATGGTACTGGCCTGCACCATATGGTCTATGAAGTTGTTGATAATGCCATAGACGAATCATTAGCTGGTTATTGTGATAAGGTTATTGTTCGCATGAACGCTGATGGTTCAATTACTGTGCGCGATAATGGTCGTGGTATTCCAACAGATATACACCATGAAGAAGGTGTTTCGGCTGCTGAAGTTATTATGACTCAGCTTCATGCTGGTGGTAAATTTGATCAAAATTCCTATAAGGTTTCTGGAGGTCTGCATGGCGTTGGCGTTTCTGTTGTTAATGCTCTTTCAGATTGGTTAGAGCTAAGAATTTGGCGTGATGGTAAAGAACATTTTATGCGTTTCAGGGGTGGAGAAGCCGAAGCTCCACTTAAAGAAGTTGGTGATGCGGGGGGTAATCGTGGTACTGAGGTTACATTTTACCCATCTAAAGAAACATTTACAGACATCGAATTCCATTTCAATATTCTAGAACATAGATTAAGAGAGCTTGCTTTCTTAAATTCGGGTGTAAGAATCCATCTAACAGATACAAGATCTATTGAACCTCAAGAAGTAGAATTTTACTATGAGGGCGGTGCTGAAGCTTATGTGCAGTATATAGATCGTAGTAAAAATGCTATGCATTCTACAGTTTATTTTAAAACTGAAGATGAAAAGCTTGGAATTACAGTAGAAGCAGCTTTGCAGTGGAATGACTCTTACCATGAAAACATTCTATGTTTTACAAATAACATTCGTCAGCGCGATGGTGGTACTCACCTTATAGGCTTCAAGGCTGGACTTACTCGCGTTGTTACAAATTACGTAAATCAAAATGGTCTTAATAAAAAATCTAAAGTAGATTTTACAGGCGATGATGCTCGTGAAGGGCTTTCATGTGTTCTTTCTGTGAAGGTGCCAGATCCTAAATTCTCATCTCAAACTAAAGATAAGCTTGTTAGTTCAGAAGTTAGGTCTGTTGTTGAAGGTGCTATTTTTGATAAATTGATGCAATGGTTTGAAGAACATCCTGCTGATGCAAAAAATATCGTAGGGAAGGTTGTTGAAGCTGCTGTTGCAAGAGAGGCTGCTCGTAAGGCTCGTGAGCTTACGAGGAGGAAATCGGCTTTAGAAATTTCAAATCTTCCTGGAAAGCTTGCTGATTGTCAGGAGAAAGATCCTGCTTTATCTGAAGTATTTATAGTTGAGGGTGATTCTGCGGGTGGTACTGCTAAGCAAGGTAGAGAGCGTAAATTCCAAGCTATTCTTCCTCTTCGTGGTAAGATTCTTAATGTTGAGAGGGCTCGTTTTGATAAAATGCTGGGCTCAGAGCAGGTTGGAACCCTTATCACTGCTCTTGGTACTGGCGTAGGAAAAGATGATTTTAATATAGAAAAGCTCAGATATCATAAGATTGTTATCATGACCGACGCTGACGTGGATGGTTCTCATATTCGTACCTTGCTTCTTACATTCTTTTATCGTCATATGAGAGAGGTTTTAGAGAAAGGATATTTATATATTGCTCAGCCACCTTTGTATAAAGTGAAGAGAGGTGCGTCTGAATTATATCTCAAAAATGAAAAGGCTTTACAAGATTTTCTTTTGAATTCTGTTAAGGATGAAGTTCAGATAACTTCTGCTTTGGGCAAAGCTATCTCTGGTGATGAGATGGTGGAAATGCTATTTGAGATCACAAGAATGAAGGCGGTTCTTTCTCAGCTAGATCGTAGATTCTCCTCGCAACTCGCTGAAGTTCTGGCGTCTTTTGGGTTTTTAGATCGCGATTTATTTACAGAATCAGAAGTTGAGTCTATAAATAAAGCAATATCAGAAAAACTCAAAACTGATGAGATGGACAGAACTCCTTGGAAGGCATCTCTACATAGTGATTCTATAGAATTTTCTAGGTTAGTACGCGGAATTAAGCAATCTCACATATTAACCCCAGCTTTGCTTTCTTCGGCAGAATTCGTGCAATTGAAGGAGATATCAAAGAAGTTAGGTGGAATGTTTGCTGGCAATGTTACTATCTCTATCAAAAATAATGAATCTAATTATGTGCTTCCTCTTGCGATGCTTCAAACAATAATGGATTACAGTAAAAAAGGCCTAGCTATACAACGTTTTAAAGGTCTTGGAGAAATGAATTCTGAACAGCTTTGGGAAACTACACTTGATCCTTCAACTAGAACATTGCTTCAAGTTAAAGTAAGTGATTTTGATGCAGCAGAAGAGGTTTTTTCAACATTAATGAGTGACGTTGTAGCTCCTAGAAGGGAGTTTATACAAGCTAATGCACTGAACGTTAGCAATTTAGATGTGTGATACTATTATCAGAAATTAACCGCGCAAAAGCAACTTTTCGAGACTTGTCTTGCGCACCTATTAACTATAGCTTTACGCAAGTTTCGCTCTTAAATTGTTTTGGCGCAATTTAATTTAGGAAATAGTATAATAACGCGAAATATTTGTGTTTGTCTCAAAAATATGGCATTCTCAAAATATCATATAGGAAACTATTATGCTTATTGACGAATTACATTCCAAGAAAGAAAAAATAATTGCTATAGCTAGTAAATATGGGGCTATAGAAATTCAAGTATTCGGCTCTGTTGCAAGGGGTGATGATAAGAAATCTAGTGATGTAGATTTGCTAGTTTCTTTACCTAAAGGTTACGATATGTTTAAGCAACGCATTCCAATGCAGGAAGAATTGCAACGTGTTATAGGTAGACCTGTAGATCTTGTGGTTAAACATGAAATCAACAAATATCTTGAGGTTGCTATATTGACAGAAGCGCGAGATTTGTAATATGGAAGAACGTTGGAGATTACATGCATGGCACATTCTGGATTGTATTAAAAAAATACAAGTAATAGAAGAACGTGGTAGCATAATTAATGATTTTGTTTTATATGATGCTGTATTACGAAATCTCCAAACATTATCAGAGTCAACATCCCATTTACCTGATATTAT
>JBEAVG010000148.1:0-4656 GCA_041161045.1 Pseudomonadota bacterium | reverse complement strand
GTATAAGATATTATATCAATTCATGAGATTAACCGTACATAAGCGAATAATCTTTGGCACATTGACTTATTAACCCTTGTCTGCTAGATTGTTTTCATTATGAATAAGTATTTCTCTCTATCATTATTAAAACTCAAAATGCTTTACCTATATATAGGTAAGGCATTTTTTTCTGTTTTTATTCTTAAGCATTAATTGTGCGTATAAATTAATTCAAAGCCTATATAAGGAATTTTATAAATGTCAAAATCACGTTTTGTATCTTGGGTAATATGGGGTGTAGCCTCTTTATTTTATGCATATCAGTATGTTTTGCGTGTAATGCCTAACATTATGCTGGATGATATAATGACTCAGTTTAATATGGATGCTGCAATTTTTGGTCAGTTTTCTGGTGTCTATTACATAGGATATGTAGGAATTATGATTCCGCTTGGGATTATGATGGATAAATATGGTCCTAGAATAGTTATGAGTATGTGTATAGCGCTTACTGCAATTGGTATACTGCCATTATTTTTTGCAGATCATTGGATTTATGCTGTAGCTGGAAGATTAATACTCGGTGCTGGATCTGCTGCTGCTATATTAGGTGCTTTTAAAATCATTCGTATGTCTTTTCCTGAAGAGCGTTTTACAAGGATGCTAAGCATTGCTGTTAGTATAGGTCTTCTTGGTGCTATATATGGGGGAGGTCCAACTGCTTATATGTGCAACATATTTGGTTATAAAGATGTTGTGCTAATTTTTGCATCCATAGGGATAATATTAGCTGCAATATCTTTTATGATGGTGCCTAATATGCCAAAAGAGCATAAAAGCTCTGCTTTCTCTGACTTAAAGGCTGTGCTTACTAATGGAAAGGTAATTGCTGTATGTATCTTTTCTGGTCTTATGGTTGGGCCTTTAGAAGGATTTGCTGATGTTTGGGGGACTGTCTTTCTAAAAAAAGTATACGGATTTGATAGTGCTACTGCTTCAACTTTACCATCTATGATATTTATCGGGATGTGTTTTGGCGCGCCTATTTTAAGTGTTATTGCTGAGAAAACAGAATATATAAAAACAATAATTGGTTCAGGTATTGTCATGGCTCTGAGTTTTATGTTTATTCTTACTGGGAAGATGGATTTTAAAATGATAGGAATATTTTTTATATTAATAGGCGTTTGTTGTTCTTATCAGATTATTGCTATATATAAAGCATCTACATATGTATCAAGTGAAATAGCTGGGCTTACCACTGCAGTAACTAATATGGCGATAATGTTCTTTGGATATTTGTTTCATACTAGCATAGGTTCTGTTGTGCATTTTATGGGTGGAGTAGAAGTGGGTGAGGCTCTTTTTTATGGTGTTTCTATAATACCCTTAGCTTTGACTATTGGGTCTATAGGATTTGCTTTGATGAATAAAAGAGACTGAGTATTTTAAAGGCCTATCTTTCCATTAGCTCTTGTGCAGCTGCCATTGCGCCTTCAGTGATTTTTTGCCCTGAAAGCATACGTGCTATTTCTGATTTTTTCTCTTCTCTGGAGAGTATTTTCGCTGAGCTTGATGTTGTGTGTCCATCAGTATGTTTTGTTACTAAGATATTATGGTCAGATTTGGCGACAACTTGGGGTTGGTGAGTTATTGCAAGAACTTGAGATGCTTTTCCTAAATAACTTAGCCTTGCGCCGATTGCGTCTGCAACACTACCGCCAATTCCAGTATCTATTTCATCGAATATGATAGTTGGTTTTGTAAATTTATCGAATAATACAACCTTTACAGCAAGCATTAATCTTGCTAATTCTCCCCCGGAAGCTATTTTATCTATAGGTGCAGCTGCCATTCCTGGGTTAGTTGATGCAATGAAGCGAACATTATCAATTCCATTTGCTCCATATTCATTCTCTGATTTTTCAGAAAACTCAATCTGCCACACACAACCTTTCATCTTCAGAGGAGTTAATTCTTCACCTATTTTTTCTTCGAGAGTTTTTGCGGCTATCTTTCTTTCAGAGGATAATAGTTTGGCTGAATCTAAATATGAAGCCTTTAAAGATATAACTTGTTGCTTTAATTCATCCGCATTTTCTACTTTGTTACGTAAATTTTCTAGCTCTGTTTGTGACTTTATAAGGTATTTGGGAAGTTCATCTGGGATAACATTATATTTTCTAGCAAGGCCCCTTATTTCAAATAACCTAGTTTCCACTTCGTCTAGATTTATATTTTCTTGAGAAGAGGAGAGGGAGGAAATCTCCTTTTCGGCTTCGTCCATATAAGCGTAAGCATCTCGTAATTTTTCAAGGATTTCTTTGAATTTTTCAGTATTTTTTGATCCACGTTCTATTGTTCTTTCTATATTTAGAATTTTTCCAGTAATATTATATTCTTGGATCTGTGATTCTAAGTTGCTTAATAATTCTTGGTTTTTGCTTGCGTTTTGTAGGTCAATCCTGAGATTGGCTAATTTTTCTTCCTCACCAATTTCTGGAACTTTTTTAGACAATTCATCTACAGTAAAATTTAAGAAGTCTATTTCTCTTATTATTGTTTCTCTATGTTTTTCAAGTTCTGCAATATCTCGTTCCAGTTTTTGCCATTCATTATATTTTGTATTAACAATATTTGATTGTTCTTTTAATGATGCAAATTGATCTAAAATACGTAAATGCTTAGACTGTTCTAGAAGTTCGCTGTGAGAGTGTTGTCCATGCATTTCTATTAGGTTGGCAGATATTTCGCGTAGTGCTTTTATCGTAACTTGCTCATCATTAATTAAGATTTTTTTCTTGCCGCCTATTTTTTGTATGCGTTTTATAATTATGGTATCTGATAGAGTTATACCAAATTCTTCAAGTGATTGGTGTATATCGATAGGGCATGAGAATTCTGCAGTCACACTAGCTTCTTCTGAACCTGCTTTAACTATTTCTAGGTCAAAATTTTCACCAAGTACGAATAATATAGCATCTAAGAGAATAGATTTTCCTGCGCCAGTTTCGCCTGTGATTGTATAAAAACCTCTATCAAATTCGAGATTAATAGAATCTATCAGGATAAAGTTTTTTATTGAGATACTTAATAACAACTTTAAAAACCTCTTTATATGTCATCTCAGTTGAAAATGGTATAGGAATCTGGATTGTTCCTACGTCTCTATTTTAATATCTCGTAAGCTTTAGAATACCATTTGCTATGGTTGTAATTATGTCCTAAAACTGCTGCATATTTTGTGGCTTCGTCTTTTAATCCCAGGATCATAAATGCTTCAGTAAGTCTATATAAAGCCTCGGGGGTATGAGAGGTTGTGTCATAGTTGCGTATAACATTCTGAAGCCTTGGTATAGCCGCTATAGGATTATAAACAAACATGTAATATCTAGCCACATATAGTTCATTTCCAGCTAAATGGTCATTAATCAGGTCCATTTTTAATCTAGCATCGGAAGCATATTTGGTGTTTGGGAAACGCGCTATAAGTTCTGTAAATGCTTTTTGCGCATTCTCGGTTACTGACTGGTCAAGCTCAGCTTTTGAGATTTGCATATATTCTGATAATCCTTTTAGATAATAAGCATAATCTATATCTTCATTCAGTGGATGTAGTTGAATGAAGACATTGAGTACGTCAACGCAATCTTCATATTTATTGTCTAGGAAAAGAGCGTATGCTTCCATCAGTTCTGCTTGTGGTGTTATTGCGTCTCCTGGGTGCTGATAATATATCTTTTCAAATTCTTCAGCAGCGGCTTTATATTCACCTTTTTCTAAAAGTTCTTTACCGCTGTTATATACTAGTGGTATTGGCAAGACTTCTTCGTCATTTTTTTTCTTTGTTTGGCAGCCTGATAGAGCGAAAGAGATTAGGCATAATATTGCAAAGAATCTAAACATCTGTATGGTCCTCTAAATCTATATTATTTGTATTAAGATTTTCATGAGTATATACAGCCAAAATAATTTTGTACATTGAAATGTTATGAGTTGTTATGGTGCCCCTGGCCGGACTTGAACCAGCACGCCTTTGCAGGCAGCAGATTTTGAGTCTGCCGCGTCTACCAATTTCACCACAGGGGCATTCTAATGAAGGTAATATTACTACACAATTTCTTTCCAGAAGTCAAAAATTAGTTTAGGATAGAACTCTACATTTGTTACAGAAAACTAGGAGAATAAATTAGATTATGCCATTAATTACAGTACATCATGGAATTCGAAAGTTTTGGCTTGTTCTTAGTTTAAGCCTTATAGCTATAGTGAAATTTACTATTATGGATCAAGTTACTAAAATTCTTGTAAGAGATTTTTTGATTACTCAGCCAGGAAATGTAATGCACATAACAAATTGGTTTGAGCTTGTTTATAGTTGGAATTATGGAATTAGCTTTGGAATATTTAGTGAATATCATCAATATACAAATAAGATATTTATTGGAATAAATAGTTTTATAGTCCTTTATTTATGGAGGCAGATGTTTGTTGTAAATAATTGGGGTTATTATGTGGGGTATAGCCTTATAATAGGTGGAGCTGTTGGGAATCTAGTAGATAGAGTTTTACATGGGGCTGTTTTTGATTTTCTATATTTTCACTATAACGATTACGGTTTTGCAGCATTTAATCTTGCAGATAGTTTTATATTTTGTGGAGTGGTGTGGATTT
>JBEAVG010000139.1:0-14632 GCA_041161045.1 Pseudomonadota bacterium | reverse complement strand
GATGGTAATAATAAGCCACATGGGATTTTGCATTATGGAAATGAGGTTGTAGAGCGTGTTGATGTAGAGGAAGAGGGGTCAATTAACGCAGAAGATATTTTAAAATTAATAAATAAACTAGATGAATATTATCTATCGAATGCTACATTTTTAATGCATAGGACAACTTTATCAGCGATACAGAATCTTCGTGATGGCAACGATAGATTCTTATGGCAAGCCTCTATGTCTGAAAATGTTCCTGGTACTTTATTCGGTATTCCAGTTGTTTGCAGCTCAGACATGCCGATATTTCAAGGTGGTAATTTAAGTATTATATTGGGGGATTTTAAGGCTGGTTACAAAATCGTAGATAAAGTAGGGATATATTCACTTCGTGATCAGTATACAGAAAAACCTTTTATTAAATTTTATACTGTAAAACGTGTTGGTGGTGATGTTGTGGTTCCTGCAGCAATAAAAGTTCTCAAAGTCTAGACATAGGCATTCTGATACCATTTTTCAAATTAAATCGCTTTTGCGCAGTTGATTTTGAATATGGTATGACAGGGGGGTGCTGGTCTTGATCGTTTATAAAATACATTTCGCATAATATCAGGGGGATATATGTACAAGAATTACTCATATAGTATTCTTAACCAAGAAGCTCAGGCTATTTTTGGATTAAATCAAATTAAGAAATATCTTAGAGTTTCTGATGATGATGATGATGATCAAATAATAATGGATATGCTTGAAAGTTGTATCCAGGTTGCAGAAAATTTTACAAAGATTTCTCTTATTAATAGGTCTATAGAAGTCGCTGTTTTAGATAGTGATTATATAAAACTTCCAAAGTTACCTTTTCTGCGTTTTGTAGATATTAGAGGTAATGGAGAGACAATATTGCAAGATGCTGTGGAACTCTTCGGTAATAAGCTAAGTGTAAAAGAAGGTATTATTTATGATGAATTAAAAGTTTCATATTTATCAGGATATGCTGATTCTAGATTAGTTCCATCCCCTTTAAAGCAGGCTATTTTAATACATTTATCTAACATTTATGATGCAAGAGGTGGTAGTTTAGTCTGCCCTGAAAGCTCTCTTGCTATTTATTCTACTTACAGAAAAATGGAGATATAGAAAATGATATCATATCCATTAACAAAGATCCTTTCTCATAAGGTGATTTTTCTTAAAAATATTAGTAATAACGATTTAGAAGAGCAAAATTGGCAGGAGGCATATAGCACTTTTGCTGATATTAGGCCAATGTATGACAACAGATTTCAAGTGATTGAAACACAAAGTTTTGGACATATTGTAACAGAAGCTTTCTACATTTTTAGGATTCGATTTAGTGAGATTATTAATACTAAAATGCGAATCATGTTTAAAAGAAGATTATTTGAAATAAAGCGTATTATAAATGAGGGAGAAAGAAGCCTGGTGCTTAGGATTATAGCATTAGAGCTGTAATGCTCTTTATCTAAAAAAGGAGGAAAGATAATGTCGTTAGAGATAGTGGGGCATTTTCAAAAAGCAATATATGAGATTTTAGTCACTGATAATGAGTTAAAAAAACAGGTTCAGTCAATATATCTTACGAAGCCACAAGATGCTAAATATCCATTTGTGCTTGTAAGTATATTAAATTTAAGAGATCTATCAAAATTTAAAAAAACTATTTTTGAAGTTGAATTTGAAATAGATGTTTTTAGCCGAGATAAGGTTTCTGATAATATGCTCGAGATATCCAATCGAATAGCAATTTTATTAGACTCGCAAACAATTGGCCTTGCTGATGCTTATGTTGTTTCCTTGAAAAGGCATTCTTTAGAATGGGTTTCTGGAAAGGAATTGGGTCATAACAAGATAGAAATAAAATATAAATCTGTTATAGGAGGGGCAAATGCAGACGCATGATATATTATTGCCAAGTTTTATTTCTATCCATTTAAGGGGTGGTCCAGCATTTGCAACTGTTTTAGCAAGTAGTATTTCTGGAAGAGAAATTAGGGCTTATGATAGGCAGTATTCTATTCAAAAATATAATTTATCTGGATGTAAGCTTAGCTTAGAAGAATTTGAGAGGTTTAACTGTTTTTTTAGAGCACGTATGGGTTGTGCATATGCTTTTCGTGTAAGGGATTATGCAGATTATCTTATTGATGAACAAGTGATAGCTGTTGGAGACGGAGTTTCTTCACAATTTGAGATTTGTAAAACTTATCACGATGAATTATCTAGCTATAGCAGAAGAATTTATGCAATTAGGGAAGATAGCGTCTCTTCAAATGTAGAAGTCGACAAAATAGATAAAATATATGGTTTTGTTCATACAAAAAGACCTTTAGAAAAAGGCAAAGAGCTTGTTATCAAAGCAGAATTTGATGTGTGGGTTCGTTTTGCTAGCGATGAATTTAAATATTTATTTTGTGATGACGGGAGTGTTCTTATAGAGGAATTGGAATTACTTGAGGTAGTAAATGACTAGGAATAAAATAAAAGATTATATATCACAAGGACAAAGATTTGCTTTTTGTTTTGAGTTTGTTTTCTCTTGTGGAGAGGTTTTGTATTTAACAAGCTCTGACAAAAAAATAAACCAGAATAACAAGCTATACCAGACATATTCTGGACTAAAAATAGAATGTTGTAACTTTAATGATTCTGCGCAAGATGAGGTTATTATTACAGGTATTTTTGAAAATTCGGGTATAGACAAGAACCATAAATTGGATTCTGCCAGAGTTAAGGTGCTTTTTTATTTTTTTGAAATTTCAGAGATGTTTGAATGGATAAACTATCAGTTCGATAGGATATTGTCTGATGGTATGAAGTTTAGAATAATTCTTCGATCGGATACAGTTAAATTCCAAAAGAGTGTATTAAAAAATTTTAGCACTACATGTAGAGCAATATTTGGAGACGACAAATGTAAGGTAGAAAAGTTTGCATATGCCGCTATTTATAGTGCGATAAGAATCGAAGGTAAGGTTATTACTTTAGAGAATTGTAATAAGGCAGATGGTGCTTTTGTAGGAGGACAATTAGTATTTAATAATGGTAAAATTTATGATATAAAGGCTCATAATAAAAAGCTTATTACTTTAGAGAAATATTGCGATGAAAAAGCACCACAAAGAGTTACTTTAACACCAGGTTGTAATAAAAAATTTATAACATGTTGCAATATTTACAATAATGCTATAAATTTCCGAGGTGAGCCAGCAATCCCGTGGAAGGTTCCATAAAGTTTTTTTATGTTTTGTTATGAAAGAGAGTAGAAAAGAAATAAAATGTAGTTTTTGGAAGAGTTTTGCTTTAGGCATTAGTTCTTATTTTTTAAGCTACACTCGATTTCAAAATTTTGAAGTTGTAAATCAAAAACACAACTCAATAAATCAAGATGATATATTAGCTTCCCTTGCAGATTTTGCTATAGCATATAATAAAGTGGTACAGAAGAAATGATAGAAAAGAAGAGTTTTTTTACAGAAAATAATCATCTTAATAAGGGTTATAAATCTCAAGCTAAAAGCTTGCCTTCAAAACGTTCGCATAGCATAGATTTGCCTGAGTCTTCGGTTCTTGCTGCTTATGAAGATATTTCTCCTGGGACTATAGCTCATATAGTTGAAATGGCAAAAAAAGAGCAAGAACATAGGCATAAACTTGAAATACTTCAAATAAAAATGGAAAAGACTGCTCTTAGAGTCGGCCGTATCTTTGGTATATTTCTAGCTTTCGCTATATGTTATACAAGTTTTAGTCTTTATTTGCATGATCTTGTTTTTTCAGCAAGCCTCTTTGGTATAATAGGGTTTATAACTTTAGCTATTCCAGCTTTGTTTTCTAGATGTGGTCAATCTTGTGGTATGAAGAAAAGGAACGTAGATTACTCTAATAAACCTCATAATCGTAACTTTAGTAATCGCGATTCTAACAATGAACAGAAGATGAATCCTCAATCTTCGAAACCTCAACATTTTCATCGTCGTCGTAAGAGGACTTAATAGAGTTACGCTTAATCTTTGTATAATACCAAATCTCAGATTTATTCTACGTTGTTGCTGCGGCGCTCGCCTAGTGCTTATAGGCTTTACGCCTAGCGCCTAGTATAATTTAATCCGGGATTTGGTATAATTTTACTCTAGTTTGTAATTTCCTCTAAATCAGTGTGCTATTTGTTATAAGACAAATTTCATACTTGCTCTTTCTTTTCATAACAGCTTTCGCTCGTGTGACAGTCGTTGTTCAACAATAGGCTAGAATCACACTTTATTCACATATTTTTTAATAGGTATATTATGTTAGGACGTATTTTTTCCTCATTTGGAGGGTTTTTTGGTAATTTTTTTGGTGGTGGAATCATTTCGACAGTGATGCGTTTTGCTGGTAGGGCTCTTGGTAACTATCTAGAGCGTACTAATTACGATCCAACCGAATATTATCATTATAAACATCACATTGATAATTTATACATTAGTACTAGTACTAACGGTCAGCCCATACCTCTAGTTTTAGGCAGAGCTCGTGTTGCTGGGCATATTATATGGGCTATGCCAATAGAAGAAATACCAATTTCAAGCACTGATTATAAATATTTTAAAGATAGTGATAATTTAAAATCTATATATCACAGTACTGAATATTTATATTATGCTAGCTTTGCAATGGCAATTTGTGAGGGTGTTGTATCTGAAATAGGTAGAATATGGATAAATGGTGTTGAAAGCGATATTTCAGAATATAAACATAGAATATATTATGGTACAGAGCATCAAATTCCTGATCCATTTATGGAAGGAGTTATGGGGCGTTTTAAAACCCCAGCTCATAGAGGTATTTGTTATATTGTTTTTGAAAGGCTACCTCTCTCAAACTTTGGCAATAAAATACCAAGTTTCAATTTTGAAGTAACTAGAACATCATCTGTAAGTTACGAACAATCTTTGGAAGCTCAGATCACTAATATGGTAATGATTCCTGGGTCTGGAGAATTTATTTACGATACTATATGTCAGGATAAGATAGTTTGTAATGATGAGGGTATAGAACTTTATCGTGAATCGATAAATCATCATACAACTGCAGGAATTACTAATGCATTAGTTAGTCTTAATAATCTACAAAATACATGCAAGAATTTAAAATGGATTGCTCCCGTAGTTACGTGGTTTACAGATAGTATGGATGCTGGTAGTGCGAATATATTTCCAGCAGTAGAGCATAATGGTCCATCCTTTAAAACAACTGAAGAATGGCTTGTTGCCGGAAAAAATCGTGATAATACTAGAGTAATATCAAGAGATGCCAATGGTAGTCCATCATATGGAGGAACTATTAATGACGCAAGTTTAGTAAGATATTTAGAAGAAATGAAGAGTAGGGGAATAAAGATAATGCTTTACCCTATGATCTTTGTTGATTTACCAGGCAAGCCTTGGCGTGGATACATTACAGGAAGTCCTGAAGGGGTAATAAAATTTTTTAATCATTCAGAGGGCTATAAGAATTTTATTTTGCACTATGCAAGGCTTGCAAAGGGTAGAGTTGATGCTTTTGTAATTGGTTCAGAGCTTGCCTCCATAACCAAAGTGCGTGATGGTAATAATTTTCCGGCAGTAAAGGAGCTGATAGCTTTAGCACAAGAAGTAAAAGCAATACTCGGCCCTTCAGTAACAGTTACATATGCAGCGGATTGGTCTGAATATCATCATACGGATGGAGGATGGTATCATCTTGATGATTTATGGAGTTCTGAAGCAATTGATGTTATAGGAATTGATGCATATTTTCCAATTACAAATACTAACTCTAGCGATATAGATATTGATACTATAAAAGAAGGTTGGCAGTCAGGGGAGGCTTGGGATTATTATATAGACGATAATGGAGCAAAAGTGCCTTTAGATACTAAATGGGGCTTTAAAAATATAGAATATTGGTGGAATAACAAACATCAAAATCCTGATGGAAGTTATACTAGTTGGATTCCAAAATCTAAAAAGGTTTGGTTTACAGAATTTGGCTTTCCCTCTATAGACAAAGCAACAAACCAGCCTAATGTTTTTTATGATCCAGCTTGTGTCAATGGCGGAGTGCCTCGATATTCGAATGGAGAAGCTGATTTTGCGATACAAAGAAAGGCTATAAAGGCTAGTATTGATTTTTGGAGTGGAAGTGATTGCGTTGAAGAAATGTTTTTATGGACTTGGGATGCAAGGCCATACCCACTATGGCCTTATTCTGATATATGGAATGATGGTACAAAATGGCTTTATGGGCATTGGGTGAATGGTAAACTGAGCTCAAGCTCTTTAGGCAATATTCTTTTAGAATTATGCAACAGGTCTGGTATCGATATTAACAATGTGAAGATTGATACGATAGACGAGATTGTGAGCGGAATAGCTATAACAAAGCAGAGTAGCATTTGGGATGTTATTAGCCTTTTGAGGTTAGTTTATTTCTTCGATATCAGGTCTAATTACTCGAATATTATAGAATTTAAAAAAAGAGGATTTCATCATGAATGTATGATTTCTAATAAAGATATTGTAAGGGATAAAAATAATCTTATAGAAGTTATCGATGTTTCTGAATCTAATATGGTGTCTGAAATTATAATTCACTTTCCTGATGATACAAACTCATATCTTTACAATAACGTACATATTACTGGAGTTGATTATCATAACAAGGCTATATATTGCTTAACACTGCCACTTGTAATAGATGAGGTTTCTGCTCGTAATATAGGTGAAAAAATACTGGCATCATCTCGCTTAGAAAATAAAACATTTAAATTAACATTGATGATGGATTCTATGTTTTACCTTTCACCTGGAGATGTTTTTATTATCATAATATACGATGTAAAGTATAGATTGCGCGTTACAGATTTTAAATATCATGATTTGATATGTGATATGTTGTGCGTATTTGATTATGATGCTTTTGACTATAAAATACCGGATGTAGCAAAATATAATCAAGTCAGGATATTATCTGATCCGAGAGTGGAATTTTTTGAATTGCCAATCTCTATTACTAGAAGGAATATGGGTATTTTATATGCTTCTTCTGGCAAAAAATCATCACTATATTCTCTTATGAATGATAAAGTAAAAATTGCGGATCTAAAGGAAAGTTGCATTGGTACTGTTATAGATGTTGAAAATGCCCAATCACCTTCGGATAAAGTTGTGGATGGTTTTTCAAGATTTATACTTCATTCGGATATTCCAATAGATTCACCTACTTTAATAGATATAGAGTTAGGCCAAAATGCTATCCTAATAGGAGATGAGGTAATCTATTTTAGAAAGGTAGAAAATGTTTCAGATAAAAAGTATCTTATTTCAGAATTAATAAGGGGCGCCTGCCTAACTCAAATAGCTCAACATAATCCAGGTGAGAGGTTCGTTCTGCTAAATCAGGTTACAGAAATCCCTATCGTGGACTCAATATCTAATACGAAACTGCATTTTGAGGTTTGTGGAAAAACTCGTGCTGTGGAGTATAAAAGGGTTACCAAAAAGTCGGCTACTATATCTGATTTGACTGTAGTTAAAAACTCTTCTGGGATAGAGATAAAATGGCGTGGACGTGTTAAGAATATTGATTTATGGAGCGATGTCGGGGCAAATATTTCTTATAAGATAATCCTTGAAGATAAAGGCTTAACTAAGATTATAAACACTTCAGATGAGCATTATTATATAAATTTTTCACGTGAGGGTATTAGTGGAATTGCAAAAATAAGTATAGTAGCTATGCAATTGGGCTTTGCAGAAAGTGATAAAATTTTTGTCTAATTGCGTCATATTAATGACATAAATAAGGAGGATATTTTTATGTTAACAAATAATTACAGTATGGATCTTATGACTCCATCGCAACCTAATAAAGATGTTGTTTTCAACGAAGCTATCACAAAGCTTGATAGTTTTTGTGGTATTGTTGTAAGCAGCTTTGAAGGATCAGTGCCTGCATCTATTACAATTGGTGCAGTTCATATCATAAGTTCTGGTAGTGATAAGTATAAAATTTGCTATTGTCCATCAGCCGCATCTGGTTGGAGAATTCAAGAGCCAAAAGAAGGAATGATTTTCTTTGTAAAAAGTGAAAATGGATTTTTCTGCTTTAATGGAGCAAGTTGGGAAAAAGTAGATTTAGGTAGTGCTGCAACATCTAGTAGTGTCACTTCTTCTGGAGCTGGTTCTGAGATGGTTAAACCACAAACGACTGGAGTTTCTGGTTATATATCTATTCCAGCTGGTGTAAGTAAAATGTGGCTCTATATGTCTGCAAATGGTAAAATAGATATAAATTCAGCTACAACAAATACTATTACATTCATAATAAAACAGCATTACCAAACCGCTCAAAATTTGGAATTTGTTGGTAATATTTTATGGAAAGGGAAAACTCCATTCAAAGTATCAGCGAAGCCAAATTCAATGGATATTATCAGATTTCATAAAATTTCTGAAACAGATCACTGGATTCCAGAGATAGTAGGTCAAGGGTTTGAGTATTAATACTAGTAATGTCATTCCCGCGCAGGCTAAATCTAGTCTTATAAATTACCGGATCCACTCCTTCGAGGGGATGACTCTCTAGTGAAAATTTGATTTGCATAACACCTCATTAGTAAAAAAGGTTTTTAAAATGGTTACATTACTTGCTTCAATTGCGGGCTTCATTACTTCGCTAATACCCGAAGTTCTAAGATTTTTCAAAGATAGATTAGATAAGCAGCACGAGCTGCAGATCATGGAAAAACAAATTCGCTTCAGCAAAAATCCAGGCATGCGCAGTCCTGAAGAAATTTATATGACAAGAGATATGATAGAACAAATATCCCTATATTCTACATATAAAACAGGGATAAATTGGGTAGATGCTTTAAATGGGACGGTTAGGCCAGTTCTTGCTTATAGTTTTTTTCTGATGTATGCGGCTATAAAAATAATCCAATATAGCTATATAACACGCACTACGCTTCTCGTTGAATATATTGATGTTATATGGAGTGTGGATGATCAGGCGATATTTGCTAGCATAGTGAGTTTTTATTTTGGTCAGCGCGCATTTAGTAAAATAAGAAGAACTAGGTAAGATATGAAAGTTTCAACTAAAGGAATAAATTTCATAAAAGCATTCGAAAATTTTAGTCCAGTTCCATATTTTTGTCCTGCGGGGCTTCGAACTATAGGCTATGGGCATGTAATACGTGGCGATGAAAATTATCAGATTGTTTCAGAATTTGATGCGGAAGAGATATTGAGAAAAGATCTGTATATAGCAGAAATGGCAGTGGCCCGTAATATAGTCACTCCTTTAGAAAGCAATCAATTTGATGCTCTTGTATCATTTGTGTTCAATCTTGGTGCAGCTTCTCTTCAGCGTTCAAGTCTGCGTCAGAAAATTAATTATGGGTCGGATGATGACGAAATTTATACAGAATTTATGAAATGGGTCTATTGTCAGGGCCGTAAGCTTCCTGGTCTTATTCGGCGTCGTGAAGCGGAGGCTAACATGTATTTGGTAGCTTAGCATCTGGTGGTCTTATGTAGAGAGGTTCTATATTGCTAGAGAAATTTCCTTTAAGTATCTGAGAATATGCAAGCCTACAAATAGTTCTAGCATCTGGATTTGGAAACCTTGGGTGTATTTTTGTGATTATATCAAGAGAATTACATAGCTTTACTAGTCCGCTACCTCCAGATACTATCTGGCCATTAATTTTCTTAATCTGATTCTCTATAAAATCTATTTTAACAAGACTCCCTGGTAAGATGATTTCATTAGATTTATCAAAGATCTGAAAATAATATTCGTCTCTGTAAGCGTCTATAATAGTTGCTACATAATCAAAATTACGCGATTGCTCTCTGATTCGAAAGTTAATAATATCAAAATTGCTGACTATAACTGGAGTTTTTTTCTTTGCCATGCTAAGACCTAATATAGTTGCAAGGCCTATTCTTATACCGGTAAAACTCCCAGGTCCATTGGTTGTTGCAATATAATCTATGTCATTAAGGTTTAGTGAAGTTTTTTCTAAAATATTCTGAATTGTAGATATTAATCTTTCTGCTTGCATTGATGTTGTTGAAATAAGTTCTGCTGCAAGGATTTGGTCTTTATCTGATATAGAAACAGAGCATCTTCCTGATGCAGTTTCAAATGCTAAAATTTTCATTTTGTTTTTATCGTTCTATTTATGTATTGTAGCATAGCAGTAAAGGAGTAGAAAGTGAATCCAGATATATTCAGATTATATGATATAAGAGGTGTTTATCCTCAAGATTTAAATGCAGAAGTTGCTTATAATATAGGTTGCTATTTTGGAAAGATTTGTTCTGGCGGCGAGGTTAATATAGCTTTTGATGGAAGGCTCAGCTCACCAGAATTATATAATGCATTGGCCCAAGGTCTTTTAGAAAACAATATAAAATTAGCATCATTAGGTCTAGTACCATCACCTGTTTTATATTTTGCAGATAATATGTTTGCTCCTAAAGCGAGTATTATAGTAACAGCTTCGCACAATCCTAAGGACCATAATGGTTTTAAAATGATGATGGATGGAGAGTCTTTTTTCGGAGATCAGATAGTTTCGCTAAAGGAGTATGTATATAATTCAAGCAAAAAATATATACCAAATCCTGATATTTTAGCGGATATTGTGGATCTATCACTCGTAAAAGAGCTTTATTTGTCAAGATTAGTTGATGATATAAAAATAGATTCAAGCCTAAAAATTGTATGGGATACGGGTAATGCAGCTTGTGGTGAAATAGTAGAAAAGCTTTTTGAAATTCTCCCAAATAAGAATATCTTGATCAATGGTAATATTGATGGAAACTTTCCCAATCACCATCCGGATCCTGCGGATACTAAAAATCTTGGGATGTTAATAAAAGAAGTTTTGCATCAAAAAGCTGATCTAGGTATAGCTTTCGATGGAGATGGGGATAGAGTGGGATTTATTTCTGGAGATGGAAAAATTCTCTCCAGTGATCATATGTTATGCCTTTTTTCAGAAGATGTATTGCAAAAAAATCCAGGCTCCTTAATTATGGGTGATGTAAGATCTAGTAAGATCTTTTTTGATTATATAACAGCTAATGGTGGAAAGTGGAAAATGACTCCTGCTGGTCATTCATTCATAAAAGCTGAAATAAAAAAAACAGGCGCACTTTTTGCGGGCGAGCAAAGTATGCATACTTTTTTTTCTGATAGATATTTCGGATTTGATGATGCAATTTATGCAGCTCTTAGAATGATGGAGATTTTAAGTAAAAAGCAAAAATCACTTGATGATATAATTCTAAATCTTCCTGATATGCCTATTATTAAGGAAATCAAAATCCCCATGGATAGTGAAAAGAAATTTTCAACTGTTAAAAATGCTATGAAATATATGGAAGAATTAGGTAGGGATTTTATCTCTATTGATGGGATAAGATATCAATCAGAAGATGGTTGGTGGCTTATTAGACCATCTAATACAGAAGATAAACTTGTTATCCGTATTGAGGCTAAATCTGAAGAAGATTTAGAATTAGTAGAGAATGATATGAATAATATTCTTCGTGTTATCATTACATAGTCTTATGTGCCAAATGCTTACAGAGACGATTTGATGAAGTTTTGAGGTTAAAGACTAAAGCAAAATCCCTATAGTATTTTGAGGTAGAAATTTGCTTTAGTCAATCATCTCAATCTAATGTCTTGCTCCATTCTGGGTCGGATGCTCCAGTTGGAGTTGGAATCAATCTCTCATGATAACCTGTCAAATCAATAGCATATATTTTGCTGTGAGGTGGTTTTTTATCTTTTCCTGGTTCTTCTCTTGAGAAGATTATAACTCTACCATTAGGTGACCAGGTAGGGCTTTCTACTATATAGCCATTAGTGATTATTCTTTCTCCAGATCCATCTGGTCTCATGACTCCTATAGAAAACCCGAGGTCTCTTGTGATTTTAGTAAATGCTATGTAATCTCCTCTAGGCGACCAGTTTGGACTGTTATAAGAACCTCCGCCGAAGCTTATTCTTTGAACACCACTACCATCTCTATTCATGACATATAATTGTGGAACGCCTCCTAAATCAGAGCTAAATACAATTTTTGAGCCATCTGGGGAATAAGTTGCGGAAGTGCTTATTGTACCTCTATCATATGTTAGACGTTTTACATTTTTACTTCCAAATTCCATTTGATAAAGGCTTGTGGAGCCTCCTTTTGCTATAGAAAACACAGCGCTTTTTCCATCTGGTGAATATCTAGGAGCAAAAGACATACCAGAAAGATTTTCTAATAAAGTATCTTTATTAGACTTGAGGTTTTTAACATATATACGTGGTGCTCTGTTTATATAAGATAGATACATAAGCTGATTTGAATGAGGGGCAAATCTTGGTGTAAGAACTAGGTTTCTACCATCTGAGAGATATTTGTGATTTGCTCCATCTTGATCCATTATAGCTAGTTTTTTTACAATTTTTTTCCCAGTATAAGTTTCTGATACATAAGTTATTTGAGTGTCGAAATATCCTTTGTCGCCCGTTACACGTTCATAGACCTGATCAGCTATTTTATGAGCTGCTCTACGCCATAAATTACTTGGAATCTCTAAGGATTGACTTGCTATGTTTTGTTCGGAAACAGTATCCCATAACATAAAATTAACTTGATATTTTCCGTTTGGTAACAATCCAACTGAGCCATTAAGAAGGATTGTTGCATTAATTTGCCTCCATGCGGCGAAAAGAGGTCTATGCATTATACCCTTTTTGTGCTCGATAAATGCAGCTTTAGGTATAGGACGAAATAGACCAGAGTTTTTTAAATCATTTGTTATAACTTCTAGTATTTTATGCGCTTGTGAGTTAGTAGGGCCGTCTGACGCAAAATCATTTAGAGCAATAGGAGTGGGGTCTGCATGGCCGCTAGTAATGTTTATTGTATGTATTGCAAATACATTAAGTGGTAGAATTGTTAAAATGAGTGATATTATAATTCTCTTAAGCATCATCTATATTTCCTTTTTAGCTATAAAGTCTATGAGTCATTGATTATTAGGTATAAAATACATTCAGGTTACATATAAGTCCATATTTTTATGTTTTAAAGTTTATATTTGGGTTGACTCTGGTAAATAATTGGCAATATGTTATGGTGTACTTTTATAAAGTAGGTTGTTCTTTGTTTAAGCGTTTTATATACATATCAGTTATTTTAGTGGCAATTAGCGCTTTACTGCTAGCTATTCCGTTTACTCGTGATTTTTTTCTAAAACAATCGATAGAATATTTTTTAAGTACTTCCGATGTAAAAATCAAAATAGGCTCTCTTTCAGCTACTCCTTATAAAATTGAAGCAAAAGATACTAAGATTATTTCATATGGCAATCTACTCTCTAATGTTGAAACAATAAGACTTGATTATGACTTAGATAAATTTTTGCGTAACCAAGAATCTAACATTGTTCTAACATTTATGGATGAGGCTAAGATACTTGGAAGAGATGCAACAATTTCTGCTAAAATTAGTTATAATGGAAAATTTTATGGTCCAGGTAAGGCTGCGCTTAATATAGAAAAGATAGATAGTGCAGTATTTGGTGACTTGGGTTTAGGAATATTTAATGGATTTTGTGACGTAGATCTTGGTCTTGGTTCAACAAAAGTTAGTAATTGTAAAATTACAGATGGTAATGCTTATCTAGAAATAGATGCCAAAATAGATGCCAATAAGAAAGGTGATTTAGAAGGATTATATATCAAAGGCTCTACAAATAATTTACCTGTGGATTTGCATAGGTCATTTCATGATGCAATGTCTCACAATGATACAGTTCAGTATATCTATGATAATATTTCTGGAGCAACTATCCTAAAAGGTTTTTGGGAGATTAATTTAGATAAGGAATTTTTTTCAACTTTAAAAATGAGGCCAGAGTATATACAAGGCAATTTTAAGCTTGATAACATAAGGCTTGCATATGATCCTGATTTTCCACCTTTAGAAAAAATTAAAACTGAGCTTGAAATAAAAGGTAGTTTGCTTGATTTTAAGATATTAAGTGCATATACCGGAAAAACATTGCTTCATAATGGCTCTGTTCGAATCTATTGGGGAGTAGATGGCGATATAGAAGTTATGGTAGACGCAGATGCCAAAGGCCCCGCGCTTGATCTTACTAGCTTTATTCCTAAGGAACAAATCGATTCTTTAAAGGAAGAAAGTATCGATCTTTCTAAAATAAAAGGCGATGCAGTGAGTAAAGTTCACATAATAGTGCCATTTCCAGAAGAGAAGAAAAATCATTATGATATAACTACAAAAATTTCAAATGTTTCTCTGAATCTCTTTGAGGATTCTGTATCGATTACAAACTCTAATCTTAATGGTATTTTTGATGGTGAAAAGGTTAAGATACAAGGTTCTGCGCTAATTAATAACTTTAAAAGCGAAATAAGTGTTACTCAACATTTGCTTCCTGGTCTGGAATATGATACAGAGGTCTCTTCTAAAACAACTCTTGCTCCTTTCGGTATGGATTCTACTCATTCGGCTTTTTATGAGGTTAGGTCTGGTGAGTCTATTTTAGACTTTGTATATAAG
>JBEAVG010000132.1:0-6567 GCA_041161045.1 Pseudomonadota bacterium | reverse complement strand
ATGTTAATATATACGGGTTATAAAATATTAATAGGAAATATTTATGGATAATTTAATAGAAAAAGCAAAAAAACCACTACAAAAGCTCATAGCTTTTACTGATCATGAAATGGATGTTATTAGATCCGAAATAGAGCAGGGGTGGAGAATCGTTAGTCTCGTAGCTAATGGTAATCGCTATGTTGGTGTTGTAGAAATGATGAACAACTTGGATTCGGATAGTATATATATTCCACCACGTAAAAAAATAAAGATTTTTGGTTAGTCTGGCGTAGCTTTCTGCTTCAGACTAAAAAAATACTTCTCCTGTTGAAAGAACATATTTTTCTCCAGATGCTATTTTGAGTACTATTCCTCCTTCTTCATTTATGGATTCGAAAATTCCAGTTGCTCTTTTATTGTCGCTTCCTATGGTAACTACTTCCCCTAGTTTATAAGAACTCTTCAACCATTTTTCTCTGATGAGTTGGAAACCTTGAGTAAACCAATTTTCTATCAATATTTCTAGCTTTTCTATAATTGAACTTAATAGATATGCCGGTGAAACATCTATCCCATGATTATTCAGGGATGTTGCAGTTGAAATTTTATCTGGAGCGTGTTGGATATTTAAACCCACACCAATAATGATATATAATTCATTATTATGAGTTACGGATTCTAGTAGGATACCACCCACTTTAGAATCTTCTATCATTATGTCATTAGGCCATTTTAGTGATAAGTGTTTGTTTTGTAAGAGAGGCGCTATAGAATCATATACTGCAAGGCCTATAACAAAAGATAATTGTGAGGCAGTAGCAAGATCACATGATACTTTTTTGATAATGGACATGTAAAGATTACCCTCAGAAGAAACCCAATTTCGGTCATAACGTCCACGACCTTTGTATTGTGTTTTTGCCCATAGTACAATATTAGATTTTCCGGTAGATAGTACGATGTTTTTAGCTTCATCATTCGTGCTTCCAATATCATCGAATGCTAGGAGATCGTATTTTTCTAACCAATGATTCATAAAACGGTTATTTAGGTATAAATACTATTGTTGAAAAGTAGTCGGCTATTCCAAATATAAAACCAATAATAAAAATCATCATGATAAATACTACAAATATTGAATAGTAAGAAGGGATGAGTTTGACAGATTGGGTTTGGATATCATCAAAATATATCGATTTTATAACTTTTAAATAGTAAAAAGCAGCTATTAAGCTCATTGCGATAGCTGCTAATGCTAGGGTATATTCTCCAATATTTATAAGATCAAAAATTATGTAATATTTAGCAAAAAATCCAGCTAGTGGAGGTAGGCCTATCATTGAAAACATAATTGTTGAGATACAAAAAGCTGATACTTTTTTTGTTTTTCCTAGTCCTGCGAGATCGGAAAGCATAACGTCATCCGCTTTATCTCCGAATGTTACTATAAGAAGCGTGAACAAAGCTATAACACTAACTGAATAAATAATTATATATGTGAAGAATGAATGTTTCCATATTCCTAGATATATATTAGCGATTAGCGCAGTTATTAAATAGCCTACGTTGAGTATAGTACTATAAGCCATAAGACGCTTGACGGAGTTTTGAAAAATACCACCTAAGGCTCCTATAATAAGAGATGCTATTGCTAGGATTTTGAGAATTGGTGTGAAATCATAGGATGTTCTTCCAAGCATTAGTGAGATTAGATTTATTAATACAGCGATTGCAGCGATTTTATGCAGAGAAGAAAAAACCATAACAGAAGTTGCTGGAGAGCCTTCATAAACATCAGGGGTCCACATATGAAATGGAACAACAGAAAGTTTGAATAATATAGCAATCAAGACCAAACTAGCGCCAATGATAGTCGCTATATTAGGTGTTATGGCAATAGTTTTAGATATTAAACTGTAAGACAAACCTCCTACAGATCCATATATAAAAGAAGATCCAAATAAGAACAAAGCAGAACCAAGTGAGCCAAGTATGAAATATTTTAATCCGGCTTCTGAAGATTTTATATTATGAGTTGCAAAACTTGCCATCAGATATGCTGGTAGAGATTGTAATTCTAACCCTAAGAATAATAGCAGTAGATCCCTAGCAGAAATTGCTATAAAACTTCCAGTTATCGACAAGATAAGTATTGATGCGAATTCAGGCTTTGGCTCTTCCTTGCTTGAGCTTAAAGCTCCAATATGAGAAAGCATTACGAATAAAAGGCCAAGTGCTATAAAATCCTTAAATATCATTGTATAAGAATTATTTATAAAACTCCCTTCAAATGCGCTTCCACTAATGCATGTTGTGCATTTGAACATCATGAAAACAGCGGCTGCAAGGCCGATTGTTGTAATTTGCAATATGATTAATGGTCTTTTCTTGATAAATAATGGAACAAGTACACAAAAAAAAGATAAAAGTACAAGAGATATCTCTGGTATCAAATATGAGAGTTCTATTATATTCATCGCAAGCCTCTAAATCAAAATACTTAAGTTCGCAATTTCAAGCTTGAATATTGAAATTACGGATTCAGGCTCTATGCCTGTGAAAATAACTAGCACTATTATAGGGAAAAGAGAAATAGATTCGTGTGGACTAAGGTCTCTTAAATTAGATATTGAATCTTTTGTAATTGCTCCAAACATAACACGTTTGTACAGTACTAACATATAAATAGCGCCAAGGATAACTCCACTAGCAGCAATGGCTGAAGATATGATGTTATATTTAAATATACCAATTAAAGATAAGAATTCTCCTATGAAGCCACTAGTGCCTGGGAGTCCTATAGATCCTAAAGTTAATATCATAAAAAATGTTGCAAGGAGTGGCATTTTTTTTGCTACGCCGCCATAAGCAGCTATATCTTTAGTATGAACCCTGTCGTAAAGCATTCCTACTACTAAAAAAAGTCCTGAAGATATAAAACCATGGCTGATCATTTGAAACATTGCTCCTTCAATACCAATGCTATTGTGTGTAAAAATACCAGCTGTTACATAACCCATATGTGAGACAGAAGAATATGCTATCATTTTTTTCATGTCACTTTGAGCCATTGCGACAAATGCAGCATAAACAATTGCCGCAATACTCAAATAAATAACGTAAGGAGCGAATATTATAGTGTGCGCTGGGAGTATTTGAATGAGAACTCTAATCATCCCATATCCTCCAACTTTTAGGAGTATACCTGCAAGCATCACGGAACCCCCAGTGGGAGCCTGCACGTGGGCATCAGGAAGCCAAGTGTGGAATGGTAACATTGGGACTTTTACCGCCATAGCAACGAAGATAAATGCCCATAGCCAATTTGGCAGATCTTGAGCAAATTTTTGTCCTTCAGTAGAAAGATAACCTATATCAAAGCTACCAATTTTTGTGTAAATTGTTACAAGGGCGATTAAGAATAAAATAGATCCGAAGAACGTGTAAATGAAAAATTTTATTGCTGCAAAAACTCTATTTTCTCCACCCCAGCAACCTATTATCAAATACATAGGTATTAGCATAGCTTCGAAGAATATGTAGAACAAAAGAAGGTTTATTGATAGAAAGAAGCCTATTACGACTGACTCTAAAAGAAGGAAGCATATCAGATATTCTTTGACTCTTTTTGTGATGCTACTTAGAGTCGCGATTATACAAATAGGAGTTAAAACAGCAGTAAGAACAACAAAAAGAATAGAGATTCCGTCAACTCCCAAATGATATGACAGGCCTATTCCATCTATTAGAGGTGTATGTTCAACAAACTGGTAACCAGTGGTAGAACTATCAAAATTGAACAACAGATATATAACAGAAATTAATGTAAAAAGAGAGCTCAATATTCCAATATATTTCGCATACATTTCCTTGCTAGCTTGGTTTTCTTGATTGACAAAAAGCATTATATATATTGCACTAGCAAGTGGTAGTAAAATAGTAATTGATAAAATTGGAAATTGCATATTTACACAGCGCTCCAGATAAATTTATAAATCCACCATGACATTACGCTCATGACTCCGATCAGCATGAAAAAAGCATAAGTAAAGATGTAGCCAGATTGAATGCTAGAAGCAATACGTGCTAAGAAACTTACTACAGTGCTGCTGCCCATTGGGCCAATGCCATCTACTACATTAGTGTCAAAAAGCTTGGAGATTTTTGCAAGAATTTTTGCTCCTCCAACGAATGTTTTTTCATAAATTTCATCAAAGAAATATTTGTTTTTTAATATATTGTAAATTAAGCAGAATACTCTGGATAAAATTTCTGCAAGACCGAATTTA
Organism: Pseudomonadota bacterium; assembly: GCA_041161045.1. Classification (GTDB taxonomy): domain Bacteria; phylum Pseudomonadota; class Alphaproteobacteria; order Rickettsiales; family Rickettsiaceae; genus CANNRM01. Next base: position 2,296 of record JBEAVG010000132.1, on the reverse strand, counting down.
TATAGTATAATTCCTCCGAAGATTCCAGCTATACCGACTATTAGTGGTGCATATTTTATCAAATCATCTATATGGTGGTTTGATGAGTCATGATTTGTGAAAAAGTTGATCAATCCAAATCCAGCCGCTATGCTTCCTATGGCTAATATAATAAGAGGAAGCACCATAACTATTGGTCCTTCATGAGCATTTTTTGAACTAACTCCTGGAACTCCATGAAAAACCATTATAAGTATTTTCATGGAATATAGCGCAGTAAAGAATGCAGCTAATAATCCAATCACGAATTGTAGATGACCTCCAGAGAGATATACAGATTCAAGAATAAGGTCCTTAGAATAATATCCAGCGAATGGATAAATTCCAATTATAGCAAGTGATCCTAGCCAGAAAAATAGATATGTTATAGGCATTTTTTTATAAAGTCCGCCCATTTTATCTACATCTTGTTCGTGAGTCGCATGGATAACAAGACCCGCTCCAAGGAAGAGCATAGCTTTGAAAAAAGCATGAGTTACTAGGTGAAAAATCCCGGCGGAATATGCGAAAGCTCCACATGCCATAAACATGTATCCAAGTTGGCTACATGTTGAATAGGCTATGATTTTTTTGATGTCATTTTGGGCAATGGCAGTGGTTGCAGCGAAAATACATGTTATAGCTCCAATCCATAGTATGATTTGAGATGTCATAGGAGCAAGCGCAAATAAAGCACTAGAACGTCCAACTAAAAACACACCAGCTGTAACCATTGTTGCTGCATGTATAAGAGCCGAAACTGGAGTTGGACCTTCCATCGCATCAGGTAGCCAAACATGAAGGCCAATTTGAGCAGATTTTCCCATACATCCTATAAAAAGAAGTATTGCTATTGTTTCGAGAACATTTAATTTTAAGCCAGCGATATCTATAAATTGAGTGCTTAAAAACTCAGCATGATTTAATACTTTGTCGAAATCAACAGATCCTACATAGTAGATTATCGCAATAATTCCTAGGATGAATGCAAAATCACCAACCCTATTTACCACGAATGCTTTTACTGCAGCTGAAGATGCTGAATCTTTGTTATACCAAAACCCTATGAGGAGGTAAGAGCAAAGTCCCACGCCTTCCCATCCAAAGAAAAGTTGCACAAAATTGTCGCTACATACAAGCATTAACATAAAAAAAGTAAAGAGCGATAGATAACTCATAAAGCGTGGAAGATTAGGGTCATCATGCATATAACCATATGAATAAATATGCACTATTGCTGAAACTATAGTTACTACGGAAAACATCACAGCAGTGAGTTCATCAACATAGATTGCCCAATGAATTTTTGTATTTCCAAATGATATCCATGTATTTAATATATCGTGTATAATTGAGCCATTCATATGAATTTGTAAAAGCAACTGAACCGCCATAAAAGCTGAACTACAAAGTGCGATTATAGAAATAATGCTAGCAGTTTTATGAGATAAGCTTTTATTAAAAACCCCACAAAACACTCCAGAAAGTAACGGCAAGAATACTATTAATTGATGCATTTCATCCCCTCAGTTGACTTACGTCTTCAACGGCAACACTGTCTTTGTTTCTAAAATAGACTACAAGTATTGCGAGCCCTATAGCTGCTTCTGCTGCGGCTATAGTTAAAACAAATAAAGTGAATATTTGTCCGAGTATATCGCCTAGATAAGCTGAAAAAGCCACAAAATTGATATTTACAGAAAGCAGCATGAGCTCAATAGACATTAGTATAATAATAATATTTTTACGATTAATAAAAATACCGGCAACGCCTATTACAAATAGTATACTGGATAATATTAAAAAATGTACAAGAGTTATATGAGGCATGATAATTCTTAAATCGACACTGCTATAACTTATCTAAAAAGAATCAATCTTGCAAGATAAGACTATCAAATTAGGGACATATTGCAAAATGTAGTATGTGTTTATAGTCACGGCATTAGTAAATAACGGTTGGCGTATTGTGATTATGTAGGATCAAATCTATAGAGATTCTAGAGGGTGTATCGAATCCATTGATCATGTGTTATATACCTTAGTTTAACAATTTTCCCGTTAATTTTATAAAAAAGTTATTCTAGAGCTGTTTTGTATGTGTTGATTTCAATACATTTTGGTTAAATCAGAGGTAAAAGTTCTATATTGGTTCTGCTTTTATTGACTGGATGTATTAGGTAGTGTTACCCTCGTAATAACAGTTAATACTATTGTCCGAAATTAACTGCGCGAAAGCAATTTAATTTGGGAGATAGTATAACATCTACAATTAATT
>JBEAVG010000107.1:0-2908 GCA_041161045.1 Pseudomonadota bacterium | reverse complement strand
ATATTAAATATGCCTTTTGAAATAAAAAAAGCCTAAGATATACTTAGGCTTTTTAATTATTCATTTCATTAATTGATTATCCAACAAGCAATTTATGAGAAGGTGCAAACTTAGTTAAGTTAATTCCTTCCACTGCTTTTTTGTACTCTTCTATAGAAGGCGTTCTACCTAAAATGGTCGACAATACAACTACTGGAGTTGATGACAATAATGACTCTCCTTTTTTCTCTGCAGTATCTTCAACTACTCGTCCTTGAAACAAACGAGTCGATGTAGCCATAACTGTGTCTCCTTTAGATGCTTTTTCTTGATTACCCATACAAAGGTTACAACCTGGACGTTCTAAGTATAGCATTTTTTCGTACGAAGTTCGAGCCGCAGCTTTAGGAACATTATCGTCAAATTCGAAACCAGAGTATTTTTGTAAAATTTCCCAGTCACCTTCTGCTTTTAATTCATCAACAATATTATAAGTAGGAGGAGCTACAACTAGTGGCGCTTTGAACTCTACTTTACCTTCTTGCTCATCAATATTTTTAAGCATTTGAGCAAGGATTTTCATATCTCCTTTGTGAACCATACAAGAACCAATAAATCCAAGATCCACTTTTTTAACTCCTCCATAGAAAGATAGAGGTCGAATAGTGTCGTGCGTATATCTTTTAGAAACATCAGCATTATTAACATCTGGATCTGCTATCATTGGCTCAGCAATTTGATCAAGATCTACAACAACTTCAGCGTAATACTTAGCATTTGCATCTGGTCTTAGCGCTGGTTTCTCGCCTGATATAATCTCAGCAATTCTTTTATCAGCAATAGCAATCAATCCTTTAAGAACTTGATTCTTATTATCCATTCCCTTGTCGATCATGATCTGAATTCTACCTTTTGCAATCTCTAAAGATTCAATCAGGGTATAATCCTCAGAAATACAGATGGAAGCTTTTGCTTTCATTTCTGCAGTCCAGTCGGTAAACGTAAAGGCTTGATCCGCATTAAGAGTTCCTAAGTGAACCTCAATAATTCTTCCTTGGAATACATTCTCTCCACCAAATGTTTTAAGCATCTGAGATTGCGTAGCATGCACCACATCACGGAAATCCATGTACCCTTTCATCTCTCCTTTGAAGGTTACTTTCACAGATTCTGGAATTGGCATTGAAGCTTCACCAGTAGCAAGTGCAAGAGCAACTGTTCCTGAGTCTGCACCAAAAGCAACACCTTTAGACATTCTTGTATGAGAGTCACCACCAATGATGATAGCCCATTCGTTTACAGTAATATCGTTAAGCACTTTGTGAATTACATCAGTCATTGCATGATAAACGCCTTTTGGGTCACGAGCTGTGATCAAACCGAAGTCGTTCATGAATTTCATCAATCTCGGAATATTTGCCTTAGATTTATTATCCCAAACTGAAGCAGTGTGACAACCTGATTGGTAAGCACCGTCAACAATTGGAGAAATCACAGTAGCAGCCATAGACTCTAATTCCTGAGAAGTCATCAAACCAGTTGTATCTTGCGAACCAACAATATTTACGGTAACACGAACATCTGAACCAGCGTGTAAAACTTTACCCGGAGTTGAACCAACTGCGTTTTTATTAAATATTTTTTCTACAGCTGTAAGACCTTGTCCTTCAACAGAAACCTCTTTTGACGGAGCATATACAGGTACAATATCAATACCAAGAGTCTTTGATGCAAATGTTTGAAGTTTTTTTCCAAATACAATAGCATAAGACCCACCAGCTTTTATAAATTCAATTTTCTGAGGTGTGAATGCCTTAGAAATATCAATCAATTCTTTATCTCCACTATAAAGTTTCTTTGTTTTTGTGTTGATTGTAAGAACAGTACCAGTAGCAACAGAATAAACTTCCTCAAGAATAGGATCACCGCTTTCATTACGAAGAACGTTACCATTTTCATCTAATTTTTTTACCCAGTTTTTAAGGTCAAGACCAATACCACCAGTAACATCAACAGTTGTTAGGAAAATCGGAGAAATACCGTTTGTTCCCGCAACGATTGGAGCAATATTAATAAATGGAACATATGGACTTGCTTGTTTTCCACTCCAAAGCGCCACGTTGTTTACACCTGACATTCTTGAAGATCCCACACCCATAGTACCTTTTTCAGCGATTAACATCACGCTCTTATCAGGATTCGCTGTTGCTAATGCTTTAATTTCAGCTTGTGCTTCTGGAGAAATTAAGCATTTACCGTGCAATTCACGATCTGAACGGGAGTGTGCTTGGTTTCCTGGAGAAAGTAAGTCAGTTGAAATATCTCCTTCACCAGCAATAAAAGTAACAACTTTAATTTCTTCTGCAATTTCAGGTAATTTAGTAAAGAACTCAGCCTTAGCATAGCTTTCTAAAATAGCTGCAGCGATTTCGTTACCGTTTTTGAAAGCCTCAGCTAAACGATCTGTATCTGCTTCATAAAGATAAACTTGTGTTTTCAAAACTTCAGCAGCTTGTTTAGCAATAGCAACATCAGAACCTAAAGCTAAATCAAGTAAAACGGCTATAGAAGTTCCACCTTTCATATGTGATAACAACTCTAAAGCAAAAGCAGGCGTAATTTCAGCAACTACTGATTGACCTAAAACGATTTCCTTTAAAAAGTTAGCTTTCACATTAGCTGCAGGAGTAGTTCCCGGAACAACATTGTAAATAAAGAATTTAAGAGAATCAACTCTATTTGCATTAGCTAAATCTTTAATTTGTGCAATGATTTCGCTTAGTAATTCAGCACCATCAATTGGTTTCGTGTGAAGTCCCTGAATTTTGCGTTCTTCGATCTCTTGGATGTAATCCTGATAAATGTTCATAGTAGCAATCTTTTTCAAAGTTAAAGGCAGATTTCCTTGATCAATTCAGAGTCAAATGCC
>JBEAVG010000106.1:0-3579 GCA_041161045.1 Pseudomonadota bacterium | reverse complement strand
ATGCTAGGCATCCACTTTATCTTGGAGTTATGAACTCAATACCACAGCCTGGTATGGAACATCTTATTCCGCTTTTTTATGAAAAAATGGAATGCATAACGGATTATCTAAAAAAACCTACAATAATAAGTCTACAAAATCTTAATGACGGAATAAGAAATGAATTAGAAGCTATTAATGATTTTTATGAAGCTAGAATAGACTCAAACAAACTCACATCTAATCAATTTTATCCGACTCTTCCGGTAGAAGAAAAATATTTTCTTAGTAAGAAATTCGAGGCGCAAGATTATTCGGATAAAAACTATGATAATCCAGTGATGGATTTTTATGCTGAGAGTTTAAAAATGCAAATTCCAGTAGGGGATTTGATAAGAGATTTTTTAAAAACAACAACAAAAAAAATCATTATTTGTTGTTGGTCCTTAAGTGGTATTGAGAAGATTAAGCAGCTGCTTAAGCTTTCTGATGTGGAATCTCAATCAATAAATCTAATTACGGAAGTCAAAAGTTCCATCAATCTGCTTCAATTGCCACTTGAAAAAAGTTTTGAATCCCAAGAGTTTCTTTTTATAAGGCAGCAAGATGTTATAGGTCTTAAGCGACCTAGTTCTAGTAGCGCATCTTCTAAAAAACTAAAGAATATTATACATGAGCTAGAAACTTTATCTGAGGGAGAGTTAATAGTTCATTCAGAGCATGGTATCGGACAATTTATGGGTATTGAAACCATAGAAGTTCTATCTATGCGTCACGATTGTATGAAAATAATTTATGCTGGTGGGGATAAGCTTTACATACCGGTTGAAAATCTTGAGGCAATAAAAAAATATGGTTTTTCAGATGTGCCTTTAGATAAGCTTGGTGGAGTTCAATGGCAAAAGAGAAAAGCTAAGCTAAAAAACAGGATAGGAGAAGTTGCTGAAGCTCTGATTAAAGTTGCTGCACAAAGAAAACTTTTAAGATCTGTGCCAATTTTTAAAAATGAAGAATATGAAAAATTTTGTGCAAAATTTCCATATACAGAAACAGATGATCAATTGAATGCTATTTCAGATATTGAGAATGACTTATTAGAAAAGCATCCTATGGATAGGCTTATTTGTGGCGATGTTGGATTTGGAAAAACAGAAGTTGCCATGAGGGCTGCTTGTCTTGTTGCAACGGCACATAAACAGGTTGCGATTGTTGCTCCTACTACAATTCTTGTGAGGCAGCATTACACAAGCTTTATAGAACGTTTTCTTGGAATGAATATAAGAATAGCTCAAATTTCTAGGCTTACTCCTAAAAGTGAAATTTCTAAGATTAAAGAAGATCTAGCTAATGGTAAAATAGATATAGTTATAGGCACTCATGGGTTATTTGCTAATGATATAAGGTTCAACGATTTGGGTATGCTTATAATAGATGAAGAACAGCAGTTTGGGGTTCTTCAAAAAGAGAAATTAAAAAAACTGAAGGCTAGTACTCACTCGCTTTCTTTATCAGCTACACCAATACCTAGAACGCTTCAAATGTCCATGATTGGAATAAGGGATCTTAGTCTTATTACGACTCCGCCTATTGATAGGCTTCCTATTAGAACTTTTGTCACGCCTTATGACCAAACTGTAGTTAGGGATGCATTGCTTAGAGAGCATGCGCGAGGTGGTGCAACATTTTATGTTTGTCCGAGAATTTCTGATTTAGACGATATAGCCAAAACTCTTGATAAGATAGTTCCTGGGCTCAAATATGTGATAGCTCATGGGCAAATGCCAGCTCAAGATATCGATGAGATTATGGGTGATTTTTACGACAGAAAATATGATATATTACTCTCAACAACAATTGTAGGATCTGGTATAGATATACCTTCTGTGAATACTATCATAATACATAAAGCAGAAATGTTAGGGCTTAGTCAGTTATATCAATTAAGAGGCAGAGTAGGGCGGGGCAAGATAAGAGGTATGGCTTACCTTATTATTGGCAATAGCAAAACAATAACTCAACATGGCTTAAGACGTCTGGAAATAATGCAAGGAATCGATACCCTAGGTGCCGGATTCACTATTGCAAGCTATGATGCTGATATTAGAGGATATGGAAATTTAGTTGGAGATGAGCAGTCTGGTCATATAAAAGAAGTTGGTGCTGAGCTATACCATGAGATGCTTGAAGAGGCTATAAACAAAACAGAGAATGAAGAGCTACATCAAGTATTAATACCAAATATCAACATTGGTGTGTCTGTTTATATTCCAGAAGAATATATATCAGATTCTGATCAAAGGTTGTCATTCTATAAGAGGATAAGTCATTTAGAACTTAATGAAGTGGGAGAGTTCAGGGATGAGTTAATAGATAGATTTGGTGCAATTCCAGAGCCTACAGAAAATCTTCTTTATGTGGTTAAAATCAAGTCAATATGTAAAAAACTAGGAATATCTGATCTTGATGTTGGTCCTGGAGGGGTTTTAATAAAGTTTATTTCTAGTGATTCGTCTAGGGATGCTGTAATGAATTTCATGAATAAATTTCCTCGTAATACTAAGCTTCGTCCCGATAATAAGCTGGTTGTGCTTCCAAAAAACTCAGAAAAGCTTGATGTTTTAGATATTCTCAATAAATTCCTTGAGCTCAGAGATATTCCCAATATTAACTAGGTTAAAGCTATGCTCTACTTTGCGCATAAGTCCCGTTAGCACTTTGCTTGGGCCTATTTCTACGCAATCTTTAACACCAATGTTGCTTAGATGCTCCATGGTTTCGCGCCATCTAACTCTTCCAGAAACTTGAGTAACAAGAGAAGCTTTTATCTCCTCTACATCTGATGTCAATTTTACAGTGACATTTTGAATAACTGGAACTTTAGGTTTTCTCCACTCGATATTATTTAGAGCATCCTTCATAACATCTCCGGCTGATTCTATCATTCTAGAATGAAACGGAGCGCTAACATTCAACCTTATAGCCTTACCACCAGCATTAGACGTTCTTTCTACCAGAAAATCAATAGCTTGCAGGGCGCCGCTAACCACAACTTGTGTTAAGTTATTATCATTTGCAATATCGCATATACCATGTGAATTTGCATCTCGCACTAATTCTTCCACCGCTTTGATATCAAGTCCTAAGATGGCAGCCATTGAACCTTCTCCTTTCGGGCAAGCTGATTGCATAGCATCTCCTCTTATACGTAGAATTTTTGCAGCATGTGCAATGCTAAAAGCTTCAGCAGCACATAGAGCAGTATATTCACCCAATGAATGTCCAGCTACTATATCACAAAGGTCTTCTATTTTTTTTCCAGTTTCATGTTCTAATACTTTGAGAGCTGCAATAGAAACACACATTAATGCGGGTTGAGTATTTGTAGTGAGAGTTAAATCTTCTATTGGACCATCTAAGATTATTTTACTTAGTTTTTGCTGTAAGGCATCATCTACAATTTCAAATACTTCTCTTGCTACTGAGAAATTCTCAATTAAATCTTTTCCCATTCCAACTACTTGAGATCCTTGACCTGGAAAAATAAATGCTCTATTCATAAACTTATAACCTAAATTTGTTTAGCTGAATTTATGAGGATTT
>JBEAVG010000082.1:0-4483 GCA_041161045.1 Pseudomonadota bacterium | reverse complement strand
CGTTAAAACTCTTAAGGATGTATACAAAAATGTTTGGGATGTCTTCCGCCCCAATGAAAAGATGGCCATCATAGTGGCCTATTTTAATTGTAATGGAGTAGTTGGTAACAATACTAACTTTCAAGAACATATGACGGGTTATGCCAGGACGGGAGACAAGGAATATTTATTAAAAGCAGTAGAAGAGCTTAAAGCGAGATCAAACAAGGATAAATTACCAGGAATTGCCGTAAGAAGAGAAGCGGAAGCGGCGCTACTTAATTCCACAGAATGCCCGTTCTACGTATTTGGAAATGAGAAACATTTTCCAAATTTACGTGATGCTGTTTATGCGGAAAAAACTAGAATACCAAGTTCTGTAACTAAAGGGGAACTAGCCAGTGATGCTGATGAATTTTTTGTTTGGAGGACTAAGCTAGATGGCAAAGTCAGAGAATCTCATTTGATAAGAGAAGGGCTAATCTTTAGGAGGGGTAGAGCAGGTATGGACATGCCTGGTGAAGCATTCGGCTGTAGATGCTGGAAAGAAGCTTTGCCCAAGCGCTTTAGTGTCAGAGAGCATAAAGCCATGTTTTTTCATTTAAGATATAGCGCAAGGACATGTTGCGTGAGTGCTGAATACTAAAGTTATAAGAAAACCATAATTTCCTTCCAAAATATACGAAAAAGGTGTATATTGTTGCACTAAAACATAAATAAAGGAAAGAATTATGTCTATTGAATACACACTCTCAATCATAAAGCCAGATGGCGTTCTGCGCAATCTTACAGGTAAGGTTAATACATATTTTGAAAATGCTGGCCTTGAAATTGCCGCTCAGAAAATGGTGAAGCTAACAAAAGCGCAAGCAGAAGAATTTTATTCTGTTCATAAAGAGCGTCCTTTTTTTAATGGCCTTGTGGAATATATGAGCTCTGGCCCTGTAGTGCTTCAGGTTCTTAAGGGAGTTGGGGCGGTTGCTAAGAACAGAGAAGTTATGGGTGCAACAAATCCAGCCGACGCTGAAAAAGGTACTGTTAGAGGGGATTTGTCTGAAAGTATAGATGAGAATACGGTACATGGTTCTGATTCTTTCGAAAATGCGCTTACTGAAATAGCTTTCTTTTTCAAGAAAGATGAAATAGTGAGATGATTTTAAGGTGAAAGAGTTTGATGTTGTAGTTATAGGGGCTGGTCATGCTGGTTGTGAGGCTGCTGCAGCTTCTGCAAGAATGGGTGCTTCAACTGCTCTTGTTACACTCAAGCTTGAAAATATAGGAGAGATGTCTTGTAATCCTGCTATCGGTGGGGTTGGGAAAGGTATACTCGTTAAAGAGATCGATGCTTTAGATGGCCTTATGGGTGTTGCTATCGATAAAGCTGGTATTCATTATAAAATGTTGAATGAAAGCAGGGGGCCTGCTGTTTGGGGGCCTCGTGCGCAAGCTGATAGAAAGCTCTATCGTAATTCAATGAAAGATTTAATTACCAATTATCCAAATTTAGAAGTGATAATTGGTCATGTTGAAGATATTTCTGTTGAAAATTCTTCAGTAAATCATGTTCTATTGAGAGGTGGTGAAAAACTTTATTGTAAAGCTGTGGTTCTTACAACGGGCACGTTTTTATCTGGTCTAATTCATATTGGAGACAAGCAAGAAAGAGCTGGTAGATATAATGAAGAGCCTTCTTATGGACTTAGTTCAACTCTAAAGAGGTTAAATTTTAATCTAGGTAGACTTAAAACAGGCACTCCTGCAAGGATAGACGGCAGAACAATTGATTATTCTGTCCTAGAAGAACAAAGAGGTGATATTGTCCCTAGGCCTTTTTCAGAGCTTACGGAAAAGGTTCAAGTGCCGCAAATTTCTTGTTATATAACATCTACTACACTAAAGACGCACGAAATTATCAGATCAAACATTCATAAATCAGCAATGTATTCTGGAAAAATTGAAGGAGTGGGTCCTAGATACTGTCCTTCGATTGAAGATAAGATAATTAGGTTTTCTTCGAAAGATAAGCATCAAATATTTTTGGAGCCTGAGGGTCTAGATGATTTTACTGTGTATCCGAATGGAATTTCTACATCTCTTCCTGAGGATGTTCAGATAGAATTTTTAAAAACAATTCCTGGTCTAGAAAATGCTAAAGTTATAAGGGCGGGGTATGCTATAGAATATGATTTTGTTGACCCCAGGGAGCTTAAACACAGCCTTGAAACTAAGAAAATCAAGGGGCTTTATTTGGCTGGGCAAATAAATGGCACCACTGGATATGAAGAGGCTGCCGGACAAGGAATTGTTGCTGGAATTAATGCTGCACTATCTTCATCTAGCAAGCAAGAATTTGTTTTAGATCGGTCTGACTCTTATATTGGGGTTATGATAGATGATTTAGTAAATAATGGTGTTACTGAACCTTACAGGATGTTTACTTCTAGGTCTGAGTACAGGCTTTCTTTGAGGGCTGATAATGCGGATTTAAGATTGACTCCGAAGGGTATAGAAATTGGTTGTGTCTCATCAATACGAGCTCTGGCTTTTACTAAAAAGTTATCTTCTATCGAAAAGGCAAGGTTTGCTTTATCTAGTGAATCTATATCATCATCTAATCTTATCTCGATGGGTTTTGTTGTTTCTCAGGATGGAAAAAGAAGAACTTTGTTAGAGATTTTTGCTTTGCCTCATATCACCTTAGAAAGTATAATAGAGAAATTTCCTCGCTTAAAAGATATAGATCCCAAAATCTTACAAGGCATTTGGATAGAATCCAAATATGGTGCTTATATGGAAAGACAGAGGCTTGATATAGATCTTTTTAAGCAAGAAGATAACTTGATAATTCCTTCCGAACTAGACTATAATCTTATCGGCGGTTTGTCTAATGAGGTAAGAGAAAAGTTACGATCATATAGGCCTACAACAATAAGTGCTGCTGGCGTATACAGGGCGTTACTCCTTCCGCTATAATAACTCTTATAATATATATAAAATCTAACAAATGATGAAGAGTGTTCCATGTGAAACAATGCAAAAATTAAAAGCTTATGTTGATTTGTTGCTTAAATGGAATGCAAAGATTAATCTAATCTCTGATAAAACTGTCGAAACTATTTGGCAGAGGCATATAGAAGATTCGGCTCAATTGCTTAAGTCTATTGAGGATTTGAACGTGGTATGCTTAGATATAGGTTCGGGTGCGGGGTTGCCTGGCATCATACTTTCTATTTTTGGCGTTAAAAAAGTTATTTTAGTTGATAGCGATACTAGAAAATGTATATTTTTATCTGAAGTAAAAAGATTGTTGGATCTTAATGTCGAAATTGTAAATACTAGAATAGAAGATATTCATGATATTAGTGTTGATTTGATAGTAAGTAGAGGATTTTCTTCTGTTGATGAATTTTTTTATAAAGTGCAGGTTGTTAATTATACTAAAATTCTTATGATGAAGGGAGAAAAATGGATGTCTGAGATAAAAAACGCTCAAAAAAATTGGATGTTTGATTATATAGACTATCACAGTGTGACAAACAGTGAGTCTCGTATAATAGAGGTTTATAATTTATGCCCAAAACAAAAGTAATAGCGATAGCAAATCAAAAAGGCGGTGTTGGAAAAACTACAACAGCAACAAATTTGGCTGCTGCTGTTGCGTTGTATGGTTATAAAGTCTTAATAATAGACTTAGATCCTCAAGGTAATGCAAGTTCTAGTTTTGAGATAGTTGAAGTAGAAAAAAATCTTGGAGTGTATGATGTTTTAATATCTGGCGCGAATATAAGAGATTCCATAAAAAGCACTATAGTCAACAATTTGAGTATTATAACTTCTGATGCAGATCTTAGCGCTGCAGAAATAGAGCTAATTTCTTGCCATAGAAGAGAATATGTTCTTAAATCTCAAATTGATAATTTGTCAGAATATGACTATATATTTATAGATTGTCCACCTTCATTAGGTCTATTAACCATTAATTCAATGGTTGCTGCTACTCATTTAGTAATACCAATGCAATGCGAATTTTACTCTCTTGAGGGGCTTAGTAATTTTTTGAGAACCGTAGATTTGGTCCAAAAGAATCTTAATCAATCGCTATATATATCAGGTATTCTATTGACGATGTACGATAAGCGTAATAGATTAACAGAGTATGTGGAGAACGACGTTAAAAGTTTTCTTGGGGATTTGGTGTTTAAAACCAAAATTCCCAGAAATGTTAGGGTGTCAGAAGCACCTTCGCATAAAATGCCAGTTGTCACATATGACTATAAAAGCTCTGGAGCTTATGCCTACAGAGCTTTAGCTAAAGAATTTTTAGAAGAGAGGTTAAGCAATGAGTAAAGGATTAGGTAGAGGTTTGGCTGTTTTGTTAGGGGAGAGAGTAGAAAAACAAGGTGGAAGTCTTTTTGAGGTGGCGTTAGATGATATCCTTCCTGGAGTTTATCAACCTAGAAAAAGTTTTGATGAAAATTCTCTGTATGAGCTCGCTGATTCTATA
>JBEAVG010000057.1:0-3676 GCA_041161045.1 Pseudomonadota bacterium | reverse complement strand
ACTGCACCTATAAACTATATTTTATACCAAGTTTCGAAATTAACCGAACAAAAGCGATTTATCGTGACTTGTCTTTGCGTACATATTGATCATATCCTTATGCCTGCTTGATACTCAAATCGCATTTGTTCAATTTAATTTGTAATTTGCTATTAATAATCGAAAGAGGGTTAAATGCTACCTGTAATATTTGGAATTTCTGGCACGGAGTTATCTCAAGGAGAGATTGATTTTTTTGCTCAGCATAGGCCGCATGGGATTATTTTATTCGGTCGAAATTGTAAAGAGGCTACGCAAATCAGAGGACTTACAAACTCAATAAAAAATATTTTAGGTACTGATGTAAAAATTTTTATTGATCAGGAAGGCGGTAGAGTTGCGAGGATAAAGCCTCCGATTACAGAAACTATCTATCCCAACATGGCATATTTTGGAGAGATGTATAAAATTCATGGAGCTCAGGATGCGATATCTGCTGTAAAAAATAATTATTTTAAGCTAATGTCTGAGCTTAAAACTTTTGGCATTGATGTCACATGTGCACCAGTTTGTGATATATATTATGAAGGCGCTCATAAGGTTATAGGTGATCGTAGCTTTGGTAGTAATTTAGAAATTGTAGTGACTCTTTGCAAAGCTGCTCTCGAAGGTATCCATACAGCTGGCGGAGAGGGGGTGATAAAGCACATTCCAGGACATGGTAGAGCTGATGTGGATAGTCACCTTGATCTACCAGTTGTATCAGACTCGTTAAAAGATCTAGAGGGATCGGATTTTGCTGTTTTTAAGTCTTTATCGGATTCTTGTCCTTATGCTATGACGGCGCATGTTAAATATACATGTCTTGACGAAGAGTTGCCTGTCACAATCTCAAAAAAATGCATCAACTATATTAGATCAGATATTGGTTTTACGTCTCAAATCATGACTGATGATATATGTATGAAAGCTTTGGGTGGTACTATTCAAGATAGAGTTGGTATGAGTTTAAAAGCTGGCTGCGATATCATCTTGCATTGTAGTGGTAAAATTCAAGAAATGGTTGATGTTGTTATGGTGCTTTAGATGTTTTTAGACTGCGCCTATTTGTCTAAACTTGAAACAGTTTTTGGTTTGTAATAATAAATCACTTCCAGCTTCAATGTGTTAGAATGAATTTGGGTGTTTCTGAGACGTACAATAGTTCAGTATCGGCTTGAAATGTAATCTTTTAAATGCTATAATCCCGGCGTTATATTTCTATTTTAAAGAGAGTTTATAGTGTCAAATAGTTCACAAGGTGATTTAACATCAAGGATTTTGTTTACTCTTGGTGTGCTTATTGTATGTAGGATTGGATCATATATCCCAATCGCTGGGATAGATTCCAACATCTTGAGTGATATTGCAACACAAAATCAGTCTGGGCTACTGGGTATGTTTAACATGCTTTCTGGTGGTTCATTGGGTAGGATGTCGATTTTTGCATTGGCGATAATGCCTTATATCACTGCATCTATTATAATGCAGCTTTTAACTTTAACATATAAGCCTTTGGAAAATTTGAAAAAAGAGGGTGAGGCGGGTAGAAAAAAAATCACTCAGCTTTCTAGATATTTGACTGTTATCTTAGCTTCTATGCAAGCATATGGGGTGGCTACTGGCCTTGTTAATATTTCCACTGGTTCTGGGGAGGTTGTAGTTGTTTCTTCAGGTATGTTTAAGCTGACTACTGTAATTACTCTTGTTGTTGGAACCATGTTTTTGATGTGGCTTGGAGAGCAGATTACTGCACGAGGTATTGGTAATGGTTCTTCGCTAATAATATTCGTTGGTATTGTTTCTGGTCTTCCTAGTGCTATAATAAGCACATTTGAATTAGCCCGTCGTGGTAGCACTTCTCCTTTGGTTGCTATCGGTGTAACAATAGCTGTTTTAGCCCTTATTGCAATTATAATATTCTTTGAAAGAGCTCAGCGTAAGGTGTTGGTTCAATATCCTAAGCGTCAAGTTGGTAATAAGATATATGGAGGGGATGCTACACATATGCCTCTTAAACTTAATACTTCGGGGGTTATACCTCCTATTTTTGCTAGTGCACTTTTATTGTTTCCTGTTACTATTGCAAATTTTTCTAAGTCAAAATCTGCTTTTATGGATGCTTTGACTTACCATTTGGGTCATGGTAAGCCTTTGTATATAATATTCTATGCAGCTTTAATTATAGGATTTAGCTTTCTTTATACTGCTGTTGTATTTAACTCAGAAGAAACGGCTAATAATCTTAGAAAATATGGTGCTTATATACCTGGAAAGCGTCCTGGCGCAAATACTTCTGAATATTTTGATTATCTTCTTACTAGGCTTACTGTTATAGGTTCTATTTATCTTTGTGTGATATGTATTGTTCCGGAGATCTTTATGAACAAGCTTGCTGTATCTTTTAGCCTTGGTGGTACAAGTTTACTGATCGTTGTGAATGTTGTTATGGATACTTTTACTCAGATTCAAACTCACATGTTTAGCACTAAATATGAAGGATTGATTCGTAAAATGAAAATTAAAGGCTAGGAGGGGGGTGTTTGTGGTAATAATTTTTCTTGGCCCTCCTGGGTGTGGTAAGGGGACTCAGTCTGCTATTATATCAGATGCTCTTTCTTTACCCGCTTTTTCTACAAGTGCTGCTCTAAAAGAGGTTGCTGCTTCTGATAATGTTTTGGGTGATCAACTTAGGTCTTTAATGAATTCAGGGCAACTTGTGCCTTCAACATTGGTAAATGAGATAGTGGCTCAGGTATTATCTGGAGATAAATATAGAGATGGTTGTATTTTAGATGGATATCCTCGCACTATAGACCAAGCTGAATTCTTGGATTTGCGTTTAAAAGGATCGGAAGTACTAGCTATAAATTTTGAAATTTCTTATGATGATTTGGTAGTGAGAATTACAAATCGTTTTGTCTGCGATGGTTGTGGTGCTATATATAATAAAATTTTATCGCCTACAAAAATTGAGGGTAAGTGTGATTTTTGTGAATCCAATTCCTTTTCTTTTAGAGATGATGACAATATTGATATTCTAAGAAAGCGTTGGGAGGTTTACGTTTCTCAAAGTGTTCCTCTTATTGAATATTACGCCTCTCGTGGGGCATTGATGTCTATAGATGCGACATTAGAAAAGCAGGAAGTAACAAATAAGCTGGTAGAAAAGCTAAAAAAACGTTGACTTTAGAAGATTTTTCATTATTATTCATCTTCTGAAAGTAGATTGCAAAAAATGGAGATAGATCTGTGGCAAGGATTGCAGGGGTAAATATACCTACTAATAAAAGAGTGGTGATAGGTCTTACCTATGTTTATGGTATTGGCCTTACTTCATCCCAAAAAATATGTGCAGCAACTGGGGTTTCGCCTGATACAAAAGTTAAGGACCTTACGGAGCAAGAATTGATTTCTTTGCGTGGAGCTATAGAAAAAGATTATAAAGTCGAAGGTGATTTAAGGCGTGATATAAGTCTTGATATTAAGAATAAAAAGGATATGCGCTGCTATGAAGGTTTAAGGCACATTAGAAAATTGCCTGTGCGTGGTCAAAACACTCACTCCAATGCCCGTACTAGAAAGGGTAAAGCGGTAGCTATTGCCGGTAAAAAGAAAGTTACGAAATAAGGTTGGTTAATACATATGAGTAATGTAG
>JBEAVG010000037.1:0-3777 GCA_041161045.1 Pseudomonadota bacterium | reverse complement strand
CCTGCGAGTCTTGCTGGGCTTCCTGCTATGTCTGTTCCTGCAGGTATGCAAAATGGTTTACCTCTTGGGATGCAGATAGTTGGAAGGGCGCTAGATGAGGTTAATATGATCAAGGTTGCCGCTGCGTTGGAGCGTGGTATAAATATGAACTTTACTCCAAAGGGGTTTTAAGATGGCTTTTATAGAAGGAAATACAGGTAAGTGGGAGTATGTTATAGGGCTTGAAGTGCATGCTCAAATCGAATCTAATTCAAAATTGTTCTCAGGCACAAGTGCTGAATTTGGTGCTGGGCCTAATTCGCAAGTGTCTTTGGTTGATGCTGCTATGCCAGGAATGCTCCCTGTGCTAAATGAATATTGCGTGCATCAGGCAATTAAGACTGGTCTTGGGCTTAAGGCTACTATCAATAAATATTCTGTTTTTGATAGAAAAAATTACTTCTATGCCGATTTACCTCAAGGATATCAGATTTCTCAATTCTATTATCCAATAGTTGAGCATGGTGAAATCATTGTAAAAACTGAAGAAGGTGCATCAAAGAAGATAAGAATAAATCGCTTACATCTTGAGCAAGATGCTGGAAAATCAATTCATGATCAATCTCCTACCAGTAGCTTTATAGATCTTAATAGATCAGGCGTTGCGCTTATGGAAATAGTTTCTGAGCCGGATTTGAGCTCACCTTTTGAAGCTGCAGAATATCTAAAACAATTGAGGACAATCTTGCGCTATCTTGGAACTTGTGATGGCGATATGGAAAAAGGTTCCATGCGTTGTGATGCTAATGTTTCAGTAAGAAAGCCTGGTGCGCCATTGGGCAACAGATGTGAGATCAAAAACGTAAATTCAATTCGTAATGTAATGCGCGCTATTGAATATGAAGCTATGCGCCAGGTGCAGATTTTAGAATCTGGTGGTGAAATTGATCAGGAAACAAGGCTTTTTGATGCGGATACTGGAACTACAAGGACTATGAGGTCTAAGGAAGATGCATTTGATTATCGCTATTTTCCAGAACCAGATCTACTGCCTCTAGAGCTTGAGCAATCACTCATTGACAATATAGTATCTACTATGCCGGAAATGCCTGATGTGAAAGCCGCTAGATATGTTAAAGACTTGGGTCTTTCAGAGTATGATGCAAGTGTGCTTTGTGATGATAAATTAGTAGCAGATTACTTCGAGGAAGCTACAAATGGGGTGAGTGCAAAGCTCGTAGCAAATTGGATTACAAGTGAACTTTTTGGGTTGCTTAATGAAGCGGGTATTGAACTAAATGTCTGTAAGATTACCCCAAAGCATATTAACGCTATGGTAAAATTGATAGAAAATGGTACAATTTCAGGGAAAATAGCTAAAACAGTTTTTGAAGAAATGTTTAATTCTGGAGAGATGCCAGAGAAAATAGTAGAATCCAAAGGATTGGTACAGGTTTCTGATACTGGGGCTTTAAAGCAGGCAATATCCGAGGTTATGGCAGAAAATCCTGATTCGGTATCTGATTACAGAAATGGAAAGGACAAGCTATTCGGTTTTTTTGTAGGTCAAATAATGAAAAAAACTGGCGGTAAAGCAAATCCTCAGATTGTGAATGATTTACTCAAGGAAATGTTGGGGTAGTTTTATATAATGCAGAGAATATTAATTATATTATTTTTACTAATGGTCAATATGGTTCCTGCTATGGCTCAAAATGCATATGATTTCTCTTTTAAATCTATAGACGAGGCTTCTGAGATTAAGCTTTCAGACTTCAAAGGAAAGCTTATTATGGTTGTTAATACAGCATCTCTTTGTGGATTTACGAAGCAATATAAAGAGTTAGAGAATTTATATAAAAAATATAGAGATAAAGGATTAGTAATTATAGCCGTTCCTTCCAATAATTTTGGCGGGCAAGAACCAAAATCTAATAGTGAAATCAAAACATTTTGTGAGACGAATTTTGGAATAGATTTTCCTATAGCTGCAAAAGTTGATGTGCAAAGTAACAAGTCTCATCCATTTTTTGTTTGGACCAGAGAGAAATTTGGCTGGATTTCTGGACCTAAGTGGAATTTTTATAAATATCTTATAGGAAAAGATGGAGAGCCTGTAGCGTGGTTTTCACCATTGCGTAAGCCAACATCCAAAGTCATAACAAAAGTAATTGAACAGCATTTGCAATGACCAAGATAGCGATATTAGGTGGTGGTATTACTGGCATGATGCAAGCCTTGTCTTTGGCTCATCATAATATTCCTTCTAGTATAATAGAACGCACTTCTTCTGATGATTTTCCTCATGACGTTAGAACAACAGCATTTACACGACGCGTGAAAACATTCCTAGAATCTGTTGGTATATGGCAGCTCTTTAATAAATCTGACATTGGTCCTATAAAAGATATTTATGTTGTAGACGATAAATCACCACGTGTTTTGCATATGGGGTATAAGGATGCTGATGCGGATGCAATGGGCTATATTGTAGAAAACGATCTCCTAAAGGAGAGATTGTATAATGCTGTAAAAAAAAATAAGCTTATTACTTTAATGAAGGGGGTTGATTATGAAACCAACTTCTCTAGTAACGAATTCGATCTAATTCTTGTTTGTGAAGGACGCGCTAGCAAATTCCGTAAAATGTTTGATTATCGAGTGAATAAAACATATGGGCAAAGTGCTATAGTTCTTGTTGCTGAGCATGAAGTGCCTCATGAAGGCATAGCAGTTGAACATTTTATGAAAAATGGCCCTTTCGCTACACTTCCTATGAATAATCCTAATCATTCTTCTGTTGTATGGACGGAAAAAAATGAAGTAGCAGAATTATATAAAAAAATGTCTAAAACAGATCTAAATCAGCATCTCCAGGAAAGATTTGGCGAGTTTTTAGGAAAGGTAAATATAGTTAGCGATGTTCAAGTTTTTCCGCTCGGCGCTATGATGGTTAAGGATTACTTCAAGGATAATACGGTTTTGGTTGGAGATATTGCTCATGCAATACATCCACTTGCTGGACAAGGACTTAATCAAGGGATTAAAGATATAGAATCTTTAACAAACATTGTAGCAAAAAGGCTAAAAAACGGACTAAAGATTGATACCATAGCTTTGCGCGAATATGAAAATAGCAGATTTAAAGACAATTGGGCGATGTTTTTAATCACAGATAACATCAACAGATTCTTTTCAAATGATATTAAAATTCTATCTGGAATCAGAAAGCTCGGACTAGGCTTACTCAACGAAATGTCTATTTTGAAGAAGAAAATAGCATCCTATGGTATGGGTAAGCATTCCTGAAGGTAAAGCGCAAGAAAAAATAAATAGTCTTTTTTAACATCCCTCTAGACAACTTTTGATTTACACAGTATTGTTTGTATTATACTTGAGGTTGTTCAAGGGGGTGCTATATGAGGATGTGTGTTGTTTTTCTTATTTTGTTTGGCGCACGAAATTAGATGGAAAAGTCAGAGCATCTCATTTAATAAGAGAGGGGTTGATTTTCAGGAGAGATAGAGCTGGGTTCGAAATTCCAGGGCAGTCTTATAACTGCAGATGCTCGGCCGAAGCCTTGCCAAAACATCTTGCTCCTCTAGAACATAAAGCTGTGTTTTTTCAATTAGAGTATGAGTATAAAGTTACTCCCTGTTAGCACTCTCTCCTGAGACGGCATTGCTAAATAACGGTTGGTATCAAGTGTTTATTAAAAAGTAGCATCAAAGAATCTACGATCATTCTGAAGGATTTGCTATATCTTTTGGTTTTGCGGTGGAATCTTGCAAGGTAATG
>JBEAVG010000036.1:0-2641 GCA_041161045.1 Pseudomonadota bacterium | reverse complement strand
ATTATATTCTTAAGAAATACTATATTAGAGTCTTTGTAATTTTATAAATTTAATTAAAGAGGGAAAAAATGAAAAAAATAGCTGCAGTATTATTAATAACTTTACTTGCGCAAAATGCTTATGCTGGAGATAAAGTTGTTGCTACATATAAAGGTGGAGAAATCAAAGAATCTGAGGTGATGAGCCAGTTCGCTCCGATGCTTGATAGTGATCCTAATTTCAAAGGAAAAAAGTTTGTAGATTTAGAGAAAAATACTAAAGACGCATTAATAGCAGGCTATATTAATATCAAATTGCTTGAATTGGAGACTAAGAATTCATCAATAGAAAATTCCAAAGAATTTCAAGACAAACTTGCTAAAATCAAAACTCAAATGCTTCAACAAGAAATTGTTGACCAATATTTAAAGAATCACGTAACTGATGCAATGGTAGATTCAGAATATGCTAAAATGTCTGAGCAGTTAAAAGGCAAAGATGAATTTAAGGCTAGTCATATATTAGTTGATAGCGTTGAAAAAGCTCAAGAGGTAAAAAAGAAGCTTAGCAAGGGGGCGAAATTTGAAGATGTTGCAAAGGAATTCTCAACTGATCAATCAACAAAAGCCTCAGGTGGAACATTGGGTTATTTTACAGAAGGGCAGTTAGTTCCTGAGTTCGAAAAACAAGTTGAAAAAATGAAAGTAGGGGAAATTTCTGATCCTGTGAAGACTCAATTTGGATGGCATGTTATTAAATTAGAAGATAAGCGCAAAATTAAACTTCCTTCTAAAGAAGAGGCGAAGCAAGGAATAATGCAGAAACTTAGCCGTGATGTTATAGCCCAGATGTTTAAAGATCTAGAAAAGAAATATGAAGTTAAAATTGATATTTAGTAGCCCTTAATAAGGTTAACTTGATCTTTTAGGTTTTGGATGTGGTTATTCTTTCTGAAGATAAAAAATAAAAAACACTTATGAACAATAGTAACAGTAATCTAGTTTTAGCAATCATCTTGTCTATCGGTATTATAATCGGTTGGCAATATTTCGTAGAGAGACCTCGTCTTGCAGGCATGATGCAGGAAAAACAGGAATATGATGCTCAAATGCAGGACATAAAAAAACAAGCAACTCGTAGTATTGAAGAGGTGCAAGGTTCTTTTGTTTCTAGGGATGATGCTATCTTATCTGTTTCTAGGGTAAAAATCTCAACTCCACATCTGAACGGGTCTATTTCTATGAAGGGTTTAAGATTTGATGATCTTACTCTTGTGGGATATAAGCAGGATATATCACCTAATTCAAATGATGTAGCTTTGCTTTCTCCTTCTTCGAGCAAAAATTCTTATTTTGCTAACATTGGATGGCATGCGGAAGGAGTTCAGGGCGGTATATTGCCAGATAACAACAGCGTTTGGAGGGCTGATGGTGAATTGCTTGAGGTTGACCACCCAGTGACTTTTGTCTGGAAAAACAAAAACAATGTAGAATTTAAGGTAAAAGTATCGATAGATCATAATTACATGTTTAAGATAGAGCAATCTACTATTAATCACTCGGCATCTCCTTTGGTGTTTCAATCTTATGGCCTTGTTAGTAGGGTCTATGAATCGATGGAGAGCTCAAATTCTATATTACATGAAGGAATGATTGGTGGCATTGATGGAAAATTGCAGGATTTAACATTTGAGAAAATAAAAGACAAAAAGCAGGAAGCTTTTTCTAAGTCAAAAGTAAATTGGATAGGTATTACAGATAAATATTGGCTGACTGCTTTTGTTCCAGATGGTAGATATTCGTATAATTCTAATTATGTTTATAACGTTCAAAACGGGCGTGACAGATATCAAGCTGATTTTATATCTGACAAATATGTTCTAGAATCTGGTCAGTCTATTTCCTTATCTACATTATTTTTTGCTGGAGCAAAAAAAGTTGATTTATTAGATGAGTACAGCACAGAATATAATATTCCTTTGTTTGATAGGGCCATAGATTTTGGTATGTTTTATATTCTTACCAAACCACTTTTTCATGCCCTTAACTTTTTCTATGATTATTGTGGTAATTTTGGCGTGAGTATTTTGATAGTCACTGTTCTTATAAAGCTGTTAATGTTTGGTATGGCCAATAAATCATTTAGATCTATGAAAAAAATGAAGGCTTTACAGCCTGAAGTAGAGCGTATTAAAACCCTTTATGGTGATGATAAGGTGAAATTTAATCAACAAATAATGGAGCTTTATAAGAGGGAGAAAGTTAATCCTGTTTCGGGTTGTTTGCCGCTTTTAGTCCAGATTCCGGTATTTTTCTCTATATATAAGGTGCTTTATGTTACAATAGAAATGAGGCATGCGCCATTCTTTGGCTGGATACGTGACCTTTCTGGGCCTGATCCTACAACAATTTTCAATCTATTTGGTCTTATTGATTTTACTCCTCCTGGATTCTTGATGATAGGTGTATGGCCTTTACTTATGGGTCTAACTATGTATCTACAGCAAAGGATGAGCCCTGAGCCTGCGGATCCAGTGCAAGCTCAGGTAATGAAATTGATGCCTCTGATATTCTTATTTATGTTTGCTAGGTTTCCTGCCGGTTTGTTGATTTATTGGGCTTGGAACAATATACTTTCTATAATACAGCAATATTATATAAAT
>JBEAVG010000026.1:0-2862 GCA_041161045.1 Pseudomonadota bacterium | reverse complement strand
TCTGGTCTTGGTGCTGCTATGTTTTTTGACCCGAATCATAATTCGCAAGTATCGCTAATTTCTAGTATGCTTATGATGATAGGTTATGCTGCAATTTTTGCTACTGATACGCATTATGTTTTTATTGATGGAATAGTGCAAAGCTACAATGTTTTTTTAGTAGGTGTAGTTCCTGATATGGGCGATTTGAGTAATTTTATTAGTATGACTATTAATCAATCCTTTATACTTGCTTTTAAAATGGCTGCTCCTTTTGTTGCTGTTAGTTTAGGGTTTTTGATTACAAATGGTATTTTATCGAGGCTTATGCCTAATCTTCAAGTGTTTTTTGTTGTTACTCCTGTACAAATTTTGGTTATGTTTGGGATATTATTCCTTGTTATTGCAAATATTATAGAAAAAGTTACTGAAGCTGTAAGGGCGTCGGCCTTTATGAGGTCTTTAGTCTAGAGGTTGTCTCCTGTGAAAAATGTCGATTAGGGCGTCGATTTCGCGTCCTGCGCTCCTCAAATATCACTTATATGTTGCGGTGCTCGGACTGCTCATCTCCTACTACTCGTCTATTTTTGACAAGAGACAGCAAATTTTCTCTAATCGGCATTTTTCGCAGGAGATTTTTTATAAAGAGATATATTATTATTATGTTCTTCTAGCGTCTTAGAGAATCTATGTCCACCTTTTCCATCGACGACAAAATATAAATCCTTTGTATTTAGAGGATTGACAACTGCTTCTATAGATTTTTTACCTGGGCAGCTAATTGGAGTAGGGGGTAGGCCTTTTGCGTGATAAGTATTATATGGAGATTTAATCCGCAATTCTGATTTAGTCAATGGATGGTCTAATTTATACTTACCGAGAGTTATTGCGTAAATGGTTGTGGGGTCGGCTTGTAGCTTCATTCCGATTTTCAATCTATTTATGAAAACTCCAGCTATATGAGGTTTTTCCGAATCTTGCCCTGCTTCTTTTTCTACTATAGATGCTAGTATAAGCACATCTAATCTTGATTTCAGAGGGGAGGATGGTGAAAGTTTTGGCACTAATTCGTCTAAAGTT
Source organism: Pseudomonadota bacterium (assembly GCA_041161045.1). Taxonomy (GTDB): domain Bacteria; phylum Pseudomonadota; class Alphaproteobacteria; order Rickettsiales; family Rickettsiaceae; genus CANNRM01. Next base: position 1,803 of record JBEAVG010000026.1, on the reverse strand, counting down.
TTAGACATAAGGCTTTTCATGTTTGATATTATAGTGCTTCTATTATCCCTGAAAGTATAGAAGTATGTTGATGGCATCAAGAAGCCTTCTTCTATATTTTCTTGAATTGGGCCGAGTAGTCTTTGTTCTGCGTTAAGTTTAGACATTATTTCTCCTACTGTGGAGCCTTCTGGAATAACAAGTTTATGTATTACAGATTTGCCGCTGCTTAAAATTCTAATTACTTGCAGTGGTGTTATTTGCTTTGTGAATTCATATTCCCCGCTTTTAAGTGGAGACTTAAACCGGCTATATAGTTTTGCTAGAAGCTCAAAGCTTCTTCTATGAGCTACAACACCTTCTTTGTGTAGTGTTTTTGCTATATTTTTTATTGGTGTTCTTGGTTCTATAATTATTACTTTTTCTTCTTGTAAAGGCCCTGGAATGATAAGGTAAATGAATGCAACATGCCCTATCACTACAATTGCGATAATAGAAACCAATATATATGAGAATATTTTTTTTACGTTTAACATTAGAGCATTATACAGCATTTATGTTCTAATGTCATTTCTGAACTTTTACAGGAATAACAAAAGGGGATACTGGCTCGTCGTCATTGCGAACAGAGTGAAGCAATCCAGAAAAATAATACTGGATCGCCACGCTACGCTCGCGATGACGTGATAAGGAATGCCTCGCGGGAATGAGAAAAGGGAATGCAGGAATGACAAAAGGGGTTGCTTAAACTTTTTTTGGGATCTTAATAAATGCCATATATACAAATACTAATGTTCCTATGAGAGAGCCTATGGGTATTATAGATATGCCGTATAAATAAGAGTCAAAATTATATACTGGTATACCTAATTCGGTATGTGTGCCATCCCAATTATTTTGAATATTTTGGCTAATAAAATGATGGAAAAAATGCCCGAATGACATATTGAGGCAGTTTATTATGGCGATTGCGATTCCGGCACAAGAGCGATCTACAATGTCTGAAACAAAAGCAAATATCAGCACTTGGTAACAGCATAATATTCCTAAGAAGAACATTATCCCTTTTAATATTGTGATATCTATATCATGTACTAACAAAAGGTATATAAAGATAGCAACTGTTAATATGCCTGTTAGGGCTATAATGATTACGTTAGATTTTGCTGCTGAGGCGAGGTATGCCAGTATTGGGCCTCCTAAGCACATGCCAAAAAACACTAAAGACGAGATGAAGATAGCATCATTTCTGTCTAAATTATGTATATGTTCAAAAAATGGCATAGCCCAAACATCTGCAAATCCCTCTAATGGTCCCACCATGAGGCCTCCTGCTATTCCTGTTACCAATACGACGGGGTTTTTGAGCAAAAGGAGTATTTGTTTAAGGTTTGGGTGGGTGTTAGGATTGTTTTCGGTGCGCTCAATTTTTTTATCATTAATTAGCATTATAACAAATGCAATCACAATTCCAATTGCTGCTAGGCCTATAAAGGTTGCATTATAGCCAAAGTCATTGAATATTATACGCATTGGTGTTCCGCCGAATACTGCGCCTGCAAGCCCTAATGTAAAGGCAAAACCAATCATAAATGCATGATATTTTTCCTTGAAGAAAAGTTTTATTACTTTTGCAACGGAGAGAAAACCTGCTGCAGAGCCTGCGCCTATAAGAAATCTGCCAAAAAGTACAATGTTCCAGCTTTCGGCGAAAACAAATGTTAATGTTCCTAGTGATGTTATTACTATGGCCAAAAATGTTATTAATCTGAAATTATATTTATCTAAAAGTATTCCGAAAGGAATTTGCATTCCTGCATATCC
>JBEAVG010000002.1:0-3674 GCA_041161045.1 Pseudomonadota bacterium | reverse complement strand
TATTACTATTGATGCATTATATAATGGTGGTAATGACTATTATATTGCTGACTTTTCAGCTGCAGGATCTAATTATGCAGCACTTGCATCTCTTACTATAAATTTGGATATGCAAAATAGTATCAGCGAGGATCAAGAAGTCGAATTGATCAAGGTTGTTCCTGGAACTGCAATTGCTTTTAATGATAAAATAACGGTTAATGATCCATTGCCAATTTTCTTCTGGACTAAATCTACAACGAAAGCAGGTGTTTTTTCTGTTATGAAACAACCAGAAAATTTTGGTGCGAATTTTGAAGAAGCATATATAGCTTCTCGTAAGATTTTAAAATCTCTGACTAATGGTAATGCTACTCCAGAGTTTGAAATTCAAGCTGCGCGTATTTTAGCTTCAGATCCCGCATCTTTTCAAGAGTTGGTAAGCCGTATCGAAGCATCTGTAACAAATTCTGTTTCTAGTACTTTTTCTGGTGGAGCAACAAGTCAGATAAGTCAAATTCCTCAATTTTCTATAGGTTCAGTTTCAACAACTACTTCTGCAAGGCTTGATAATATTGGTGTTGCAGCTGGTTCATCGATGAATACATTTGGTGCATGGGCTAGTATGCAAGGATCAAACTCTCGCCAAACATCATATAAAGGGTCCTCTGGATTTAGATCTAATGGATTTGGTGCGGTAATAGGTGGAGATACTAAGTTGGATGATAATAGTATTATAGGCTTTGCTGTAGGTAATAATGCAAGTAATGTAAAACACAAGGATACATTACTTGGTGACAAAACTAGAGTATCTAGTTGGTTATTTGGCCTATATGGACAACATCAAATAAATGATAACTGGTTTGTAAGAGGAGTTGGTATAGTTTCTCAGGCGAATATAGATAATAAATCACGTAGGGTTGCAGATATTGGTAATGTGTATGGTATAGCTCGTGCAAAATATGATGTTGTTAGCCTTGGGGTGGATGCATCTTTGGGCTATATAATGCCTTTTGCTAATAATTCTTCTATTACGCCAACTGTAGGTGCTAAATTCTATTATACTAATGCCATAGATTATGTAGAAACTGGCAATACAATACAAAACAACAAAGTACATCAAGAAGCTATGAGTACTATGGCATTAAATGCTGGAGTTACTTTGGCTACAAATTTTGAGTTAGAAAATGGAACAAATCTATCGCCTTCATTAAGTTTTTCTGGTGAATATGGTTTGGGTTCTAAGACTCCTAAAGGTACATTCATTAACCAGGGAACTCCTAGCATAACAAATACTTATGTCGGCACTAAACCTGGAAGAGTTAAGGGATCTTTTGGTGGTGGTATTCAAGCTATGCATGACTCTGTAGAATATGGAATCAATTACAATGCTAGATTAGCTCCGAAATATATATCTCATGAAGGTTCTGTGAAGTTTAGAGTTCTATTCTAAGTCCGTCATATGCAGGCTTTATGTTATTAGGTAGTTGTTTTTGAATTTCATAATAGTCAATATTGTGGCACATATTGGTTAGGTAAATCATTTTGGGCTTGTACTTTTCGTTCCAGATTAGAACTTGATCAAGTCCAGAATGAGCCACTGTGGATGTATAGTCCATGCAATCTATTATCCAGCATTTTGCATTTTCCATAAATTTCTCTGATTCAGGGTAGTATTTTATTACGTCGTTGCTATATACTACATCTCCTATTCTTAGGCCCAAACTATCCATTGAATAGTGATTTTGTCTAAAGAATTGTATATCTAGATCAGCAGCTCTTAATATGCATTCAAAATCATCTAATTTACGAGGGTCTATTCTTTTTTCTTTGATTAGGTAATGGAAGCGGCTTGATATTCTATCTATAGTGTTAGAATCACTGTATATAGGCAATTTTTCGTCTTCTTTAAAACCGAATACTCTAAGCTCATCAATTCCTCCAACGTGATCTGCATGGTCGTGAGTAAGTATTGCACATTCTAATTTTGTAATTTTTTCACGCATTAATTGAGATTTGATATCAAACCCGAAGTCTACAAGAACTTTTTTATCATTATTGTTTATAAGTATTGAAGGTCTTGTGCGTTTATTTTTAGTATCAGTTGATAAGCATGTGTTGCATGAACATCCTAGCATTGGTACTCCAAGCGATGCTCCACAACCTAATATAATAATTTCTGCCATATTTACCTAGATGAACTCTTGAAATGCTGGTCTATATAAAATAGAATGCATTAACTTAAGCAAGTTTGTTAATAGAAGCAAGTATATCACAAATTCTGACAATATGGTAGTATGAAAGAGATATTTTATAATTTTGCAGGCTATAATCAAAAAATTTTCTTGTGGATAAATTCATGGGCAATAAATGATGACATATCTTATGCTGCTAAGATTATATCTAAGTTCTTCGATATAGAGATGTTTGCTTTATATTACTGTTTTGCTGCTATCTATCTTATGGTAAGGCTTAAATTCATAGAAAATTCCAAAAGATATGATGCTTATTGTAAGAAATATGATTTTATGGTTCGTTTAGGAATTGCATATGCGCTTTTTGGCTTTGTGTATGCAATCTTAAAATTTACGATTAATATGCCTCGTCCTTTTTGCTCATTATCGCATGATCAATTCATCACTATTCTTGATGTGACACAAGAAAGGTGTCTATCATCGTTTCCAAGTTCTCATGCTGGTCTTGTTTTTCTTATTACACTTTCTTTTTGGCGTGAGGTTGATAAATTTCAAAAGTTGTTATTATGTTCGTTAGTCATTTTGGTTTCATTTTCAAGAGTCCTACTTGCTATGCATTATCCAGCTGATATATTGTATGGTCTTATTGTGGCATATTGTGTATATTTATTAGCTTATTTTGTGTTTTTTATTCTGAAAGACAATTTGTTGTCGTGTGTAAAATCCAAGATTTGGAGCTTTTTATATAAATGAAAGTTTTTTAAAGTGAAAAAAATCTTTACTTCGAACGGTTATCATAATATCTTTACGACGTTAGTTTTCTATCTCAAAAAAAGTTTCTTTTATGTTGGCAGGGTTCTTACGAATTTGTTTTCTTTTATCAATTCTAACTAGTGCATTTCTTGAGACTATAGCTGCGGTAGAGGTGAAAGTTGATACAACTATATCAGAGGATAGTGTATTTTTGATTTTTAGGCATCCTCGTAGTATATCTCTTAATCCAAGCTTTTTAGCTACCAATGGGCGTGTTAGAAGTGATACGAAAATTGATATGTCCATTTCCAGTGATTTGGTTAATTCAATATGCACTGGATTATCTTTGGATGATAAGGATCAGAAATCCATTAATTTCAAATTAAGCAGTAAGTACAAGTTCTTAAATGTTATTTATGGAGAGAAATTAGTAGCGTTTAAACTTAATAATCCAGATTTCATAAAGCCAGAAAATAAGGATAAGAAAGAAATAGAAGAATTGGAGAACTCCAAAGATCTTCAGGTTAAAGAAATTGAAGTCTCTAAAACAAAATCCCAGCAGGATAATAAAAAAGCTTTGAATACAAAAGTGCAATATACTCAAAATGCAAAATTTATTCAGCTTTCCTTTCCATTTGAACAAAAGGGTGTGGGCGCGGCTGTATTTAAGAGAGGCGGTGATGTTTGGGTGGTTTTTGATACGCGTAGAGACTTTCACCTTGAAGAGCTTGGTGGAGCTTTGGATAG
>JBEAVG010000142.1:0-17306 GCA_041161045.1 Pseudomonadota bacterium | reverse complement strand
GCCTATAATACTTATTGTAGAACATTTAGTAGTCATGGTGGTAGTATAGCCTATTTATGATTTTTTGGCTAATGGTAATAATTAGTTTTTACGGCTATTGTATGAAAGTTATATATGTGTTGAGTTATTGTGATAGGGGTAGCAGCTTCTACAAATATTTAGACATTTTAATAAAGATTGGTATAATGTCCTCGTTATATCCCTTCCTTGATAATGCCCGGAATGGGGTTTGGCGGTTAATAATTAACTTAGAAATAATTTTGTTAGCATGGGCATAGGCTAGCAATCAGGTGAAAATATGAATATGAAAATAAAACCAAGATTTATTCCGACTGTAGCAGAAGAATTTGCAAATAAGGAAGATTTTAGCGATTTGCTAGAAAAAGTAGCTATTAATATTAAAGAAGGTACTGTAGTAAAGGGCAAGGTGATAAGCATCGGCACAGAAGTTATAGTAATAGATGTTGGTTTAAAAAATGAGGGTAGAATCCCTGTAAGTGAATTTAGATCTGGTGTACCAGCACTTGGTGATTTGGTGGATGTATATGTAGATAAATTAGAAAGTCGTCATGGTGGTACAATCCTTAGTCGCGAGAAAGCGATCAGAGAGGAATCATGGCTTAAACTTGAATCTATGCACCTTAAAGGTGAAGTTGTTGAAGGTATTATCTTCGGTCGTGTTAAAGGTGGATTTACAGTTGATCTATCTGGTGTTGTTGCGTTCCTACCTGGAAGTCAGGTTGATGTTCGTCCTATAAAAGACATAGCGCCTCTAATGGATATTTCTCAGCCATTCCAAATTCTGAAAATGGACAAAAAGCTTGGTAACATAGTTGTTTCTAGAAGAGCTATCCTTGAAGAATCACGTTCTGAAGAGCGCGATGAGATGCTTGCTAATATTAAAGAAGGCATGATTCTTGAGGGTTATGTAAAAAATATCGTTAACTATGGTGCGTTTATTGATCTTGGAATGTGTGATGGGCTGTTACATCTGATTGATATTTCTTGGAACAAAATTAATCACCCATCAGAAGTATTGACATTAGGTCAAAAAATAAAAGTAATGGTGATTAAATATAACGATGAGAAAAAGCGTATTTCTTTGGGTATTAAACAACTTGAAGATAATCCTTGGAAAGGATATGACACAAAATATCCTGTTGGCACTGTTGTTAAGGGTAAGGTAACAGATTTTGCTGATTATGGTGCTTTCGTGCAGATTGATGGTGAAGAGAATGTTGAGGGTCTTGTTTATTATTCAGAAATAAGCTGGTCTAAAACTCACCAAAATCCTAAAAAATTACTATCCCCTGGTCAGGAAGTAGAGTGTAAAGTGCTGGAGGTGGATGTTGACAAGCATCGTATTTCTCTGAGTATAAAACAATGTTTAGATAACCCGTGGGTTAAATTCGCTCAAGAAACTCCTGTTGGTTCTATTATCAAAGGCGAAGTACGTAATGTTGCAGATTTTGGAATATTCGTTGCTATCGGTCCTGAAATTGATGGTATGGTAAGGGATATAGATATAGCAAAGGGTGTAACTGGGCCTGAAGCTTTAAAAAATTACAACAAGGGTGATATAGTAGAGTGTAGAGTTCTATCTATCGATGTTGAGAAAGAGAAAGTAAGTCTAGGTATCAAACAACTTGAAGGTGATTTTGTGGCTGAGGCTGGCTCAAATGAATCAGGTGAAGATCTTCCTGTTGGAGATTATAAAAAAGGTGAGATTTATACATGTACTGTTCTTTCTACTGATGGAACTGGTGTGGAAGTAGCTCTCGCTGATGGAACTAAGGGATTCGTAAAGAAAACCGATCTTTCATCTGAAAAATCAGAACAAAAAACTGACAGATTCGTACATGGTGATAGATTTGATGCAAAAGTTCTGTCTGTAAGTAAGCAAAAGGGTCTTGTTAACTTATCAGTAAAAGCTCTTGAGATAGAAGAAAGAGAAAAAGCTATTAAGGAATATGGTTCTGCTGATAGTGGTGCAAGCCTTGGAGATATCTTGGGTGCAGCTCTTGGTCAAACTAAGAAGTAATATGATTTTTTCTCATATTGCATCTTTGTAATCTCGTAAAAGGTGATCCAGGATTGAATTTTCCTGGTCACCTTTTTTTTATTCATCATCATGTATTATATATTTGATTGTTTTGGTTTTTGTACAAAATTTATATTTCGCTTGATAACCGATTGCCTAATTGATATTATCTGCTTCATTCTTTTAATTAATATCTAGGATCTTAAATCATGTCAGAAACACAACTTAGCTCAGGCGCTGAAGCTCCATTAAAAAATTCATATGATCTTTCTCCGTATGAGAGCTATCCTTATCCAGCAACACATCCATCAACTCTTGCCGCTGTAGCTTCTGTATTTGGGCATAAAGCGCCATCTGTAGAAACTGCTAGGATATTAGAATTGGGATCTGCTGCTGGGGGTAATATAATAAATACTGCTATAAATTTCCCTAAGGCTACTATAGTTGGTATAGATCTTTCTGATGTGCAAATCAAAGATGGTCAGAAGCAAATAAAAGAACTGGGGTTAAAAAACGTCACACTAAAAACAATGTCAATTTCTGATATTAAAAAGGATTTTGGTGAGTTTGATTACATAATATGCCATGGTATTTTATCTTGGGTTCCTAGAAATGTTCAGGAAGACATATTCAGAGTATGTTCTGAGAACTTAAGCAAAAATGGTCTTGCTATAATCAGCTATAATACTCTACCAGGCTGGAATGCTGTAAATTCCATCAGAGATATGATGATTTATCACTCGAAAGATTTTTCTGATCCAGCAAGAAAAGTTCAGGAATCAAAAGCTTTACTTGCTTTCGTAAATGATGCTTTAAAAGGTGCTGATACTCCATATGCTAAAGTGGTATCACAAGAAGCTAATATGCTTGCTGGTCTGCCAGATAATTATTTAAGACATGATCATTTAGAAGAAAATAATCGTCAATTTTACTTTCATGAATTTATGGCATCTGCAACGGGGCATAATTTGCAATATGTAGGGGATGCTACTCTTGCTACTATGTTTAGTGGAAACCTTCCAAAGCAAACCGCAGAAAAAATGCAAGAGATTAAAGATATAATTCGTATGGAGCAATATCTAGATTTCATAGTAAATCGTAGATTCAGATCAACAATTCTTACACATAAAGATAATAAACTAGTACGTAATGTAGGAAATAAATCTCTTGAAGGTGTATATTTTACAGCAAAACTTATTGCGAAAGAGCCTTATAATCAAGAAAAAGTTGAAGATAATTCATCTGTAGAATTTTTAAATCCTCAAAATAAAGAGCAAAAAATTGATACAACTTCTCCTGTTCTCAAGGCTATGCTTTATACTATGGCAGATAATTATAATTACGGCATGACAACAGACGAACTAACCCAAGTTGTGCAAAAAAAATTACCTGCAAAAAAATATACCGATGAGCAAGTGAAAAATGATATAGAATCTACTATGCTACGCATGCTTTTTGCTGGTCTTACATCATATAGCGCATCCAAACCTAATTTTGTACAACATGTTTCAGAGAAACCTCAGGTTTCAGAATTAATTAAATGCCAAGCTAAAGCGAAGCAAAATTGGGTCACAAGTGTAGCACATGACAGAATAGCTATCAATCTTGTAGATATGTCTTTTATTCCTTATATGGATGGCACTCGTACAAAAGAAGAACTTGTTGAAGCAGCGATGAAGCATGTTGATTCAGGAGAGCTTGTAATAAATAGAGATGATAAGCCAATTACTGATAAGAACGATATTAAATCTATTCTGATTCAGTATTTGGATAATGCGCTTCCTGCATATGCTAAAAATGCACTATTTATAAAGTAATAATAAACACCAAATCAATTCTACTTTGTCGACTTCTCGCTCACCTATTAATATAGGCTTCGCTCGTCGCTCCTAGTATAATTTGATTTTGTGTTTATTATTGGTAAATACTGTAGGAGTCAATTTTACTTTGTCGACTTCTCGCTCACCTATTAATATAGGCTTCGCTCGTCGCTCCTAGTATAATTTGATTTGGTCTCCTATGAAAAATATCGATTAGGGTGGAGGGTTTCGCGTCCTTAAGCTCCTCACATATCCTAATATGCTTAAGGTGCTCGGACTGCTCATCTCTTGCTACTCGTCTATTTTTGACAAGAGGCTATTTAGTAGAGTTATTTTGTTTGCTAGAGTGCAAATCATTTGATATGTTATTTGCAAGGTACACAAACTAGCGGGCGGTCATGGCGGAATTGGTAGACGCGCAGCGTTGAGGTCGCTGTTCTTTAATCGGAGTGGAAGTTCAAATCTTCTTGACCGCACCATTATGTTTGTATTTGTAATTCTTTTTACACTGGTGGGTACGAATGAGCGATATTACTACCAATAAATACATATCACCAGTTTTTCATGAAAACTTGCAGACTACATTTGAGCAAGTAAATCAGCTTATTGATGCTGATTCTCTTAGGCAAGCAAAAAAAATTCTATCAGGTCTTCATCATGCAGATCTTGCTACTTTTTTAGAGAATAGTTCTTACAAGAATATTGAGAAGATAATGAGGCTATTAGGTGATAGTTTTAAGCCTGAGACTCTTCTTAGTCTGAGTGCTGCTGCAAAACATGAGATAGCAGAGATTATTTCCACAAAAAGATTAGCAAAACTTATAGACGCTCTTGAAATTGAAGATGCTATAGAGGTTATGGAGGACTTTGTAGATGAGGCAAAGAATTCTCTTCTTGCTATGCTCAGTCAAGAGAAACAGCATCATATCATAGAGGGGTTCACATACCCTGATGATGCAGCTGGTCGTATTATGGAAAAATCTTTCATAATGTTGCAAGAGCATTGGACTGTCGGTCAGGCAATAGATGCTGTAAGGCAACAGGCTTTAGAGAATGATTTTCATGCTGCAATTGTGGTAAATAACAAACAAAAACCAGTTGGGATGGTTCTTCTGTGCACTCTTCTTAGGCATACTAGAAGCACTTCTATTACAGAAGTGATGGATAAGGAGTTAAAAATAGCGGACACAGGAACAAAGCTTGATGAGTTATCTTATATTTTTAAGCAATATGCTCTCACAATAGTTCCAGTAATTAATAAAATAGGGCGGTTAGTAGGTACTATTTCAATTAATAACATGATTTACATTATTGAGAGACAAACGGAAGATGAATTGATGCATCTTGGTGGTGTCTCATCTCATGATATGTTTAGTGATTTATTCAGCACTGTGAAACAGAGGTTTCCGTGGTTGTTTTTTAATCTTATAACAGTATGTATAACATCGGTCATAATAGATCAATTTAATGACACAATTGCAAAATTCGTGACGTTAGCGGCTATCATGCCTATCATACCTTCTATGGGAGGAAATGCTGGAACACAAACAATGACCGTAACTGTTAGAGCGCTTCATAATAAAGATTTGAATTACTCTAATTCTATAAGAGCTATATTTAAAGAGCTATTGGTTTGTGGTTTTAATGGTGTGATATTGGCCGTCATAGGTGGTTCTATAATATTACTTACTTTCTCTGAGGTCCAACTTAGTTTGGTTTTTGCTGGCGCTGTAATAATAACATTTTTAGTTGCTGGTTTTTCGGGGGCTTTTATACCAATTTTTTTAGATAAAATTAATATAGATCCAGCAGCTGCTTCGGGTGTTTTTCTAACTGCCCTAACAGATATGTTTGGATTTAGTTCTTTTTTAGCATTATCGTATATTTTCTTGATATAGTAGCGACATGAGATTTTTAGATATCAGACTCTGTATAATTATTCTTTTTTCTTTTCTTCTTAGTGGGTGTGCTCATGTTTCTAAGAAAAGATATTATACGGATGATTCATACTCTTCTCCCATAAAAAAGAATATTGATATTGCATTAGTTTTAGGAGGTGGTGGAGCTAGAGCTATTGCCCATTTGGGTGTATTAGAAGTGTTAGAAGAAAACGGATTAAAGCCAGATTTAATAGTTGGGACTAGTGGTGGCAGTATCATAGGATCTCTTTATTCTGATAGCCCTAGTGTGACATCTTTAAAGATGCTTCTTAAGAAGATAAAGAAAGAGGATTTTGTTGATTTTTCTCTTGTTGCGGCCATACGAAGCACCCATAGTCTTTCTAGTAGTCTAGTGAATGGTGTTTATGGAGAAAGTTTTCTAAAGGAAAATATGGAAGCCCTGGAATTTAAGGATTTAAAAATACCATTCATTGCTTTAGCAACAGACATAGAGACCGGAGAGACTATAGCTATAAATAATGGTCCTATAGCGCCTGCTGTTAGGGCTTCCTACTCTATTCCTGGTTTATTCGCTCCAGTTGAGATATATGGTAGAACTCTAGTTGATGGAGGTGTTTCAGCTCCTTTGGGTATAGAAGTCGCGCGAAAATATAATCCAAAGGTTATAATTGCAGTTGATCTAACTCTTCCTGTTGATAAAAGTAAGGTGCATAACTTAATAGATGTACTTACTAAGTCACTAAGTATTAATTATGCTTCATTAAATAATTTAATTGCCAAAGAAGCAGATGTGCTTATTAGGCCTAAAATCAAAACAGGAATAGGTCTTTTCGACACTCATAGGAAAGAGGAATTGTATGAAGCTGGAAGATTGGCTGCATTGGGTAAAGTAAGTGATATTAAAACTCAATTACTTGCTAAGAAAACATTGATCTACAAATTACTCAGAAAGAAAAAAATATAGTCTTTATATGTCAGGTCATTGACTGAAATGGTTTTGTTGATAATATTAATTTAAAAACAAGGAATGGATGGCTTGATTGCCTATCCGCTTTGTAATGAGGTATTGCGCTTCTTAATCTAATAGAAGGTCTATATGATTACTGTTGTAATGAACCTCAGGAGCAAAATGTTGTAGGAGATGCGCAACATCATTATGATCAATAGTTATATCTCTGAATTGATTTCGCTATTTAATGTTAGAAATTTCTGTCATCATCAATACATATAGGGTAAGGTAACTCATTAATTCTGATCTTAATGGAGATTTTGCAATGTCAGTAAAAAGTAAAGATAGTCTTGGTTCTGTAAAAACGTTAAATATAGGTTCGGATTCTTACAAATATTTTGATTTATCAGAAGCTGCTTCAAAGCTTGGTTTTGATATTAAGAAATTGCCATATTCTTTGAGGGTGCTTTTTGAAAATACTTTGAGATTAGAAGATGGTGAGAATAATGACCTACAAAGTCTGAATGCATATAAAGATTGGATTAAGACAAAAACCTCAGATAAAGAAATAGCGTTTATGCCAGCTAGGGTTTTGATGCAGGACTTTACGGGAGTTCCTGCAATAGTAGATCTGGCTGCGATGAGAGATGCTATGAAAGATCTCGGTGGTGATCCTATAAAGATAAATCCTTTAATTCCAGTAGATCTTGTAATTGATCACTCTATCCAGGTTGACCATTATGCTTCTGGTGATGCTATGAGTAAAAATACATCAATTGAGATGGAGCGTAATCGTCAGAGATATGAATTTCTAAAATGGGGGCAGGGTACTTTTGATAATTTTAGAGTTGTTCCTCCTGGTACTGGGATATGTCACCAAGTGAATATAGAATATCTTGCTCATGTGGCTTATACTAATGATGGTTGGATTTATCCAGATACAGTTATTGGCACAGATAGTCATACTACTATGGTTAATGGCCTTTCGGTTTTGGGTTGGGGGGTTGGTGGTATTGAAGCTGAGGCTGCAATGCTTGGACAAACTTCTCCTATGATCCTTCCGGAAGTAATTGGTGTCAAGCTTACTGGTGTTTTGAAAGATGGAACTACCGCAACTGATTTAGTGCTGACTCTAACTAAAATTCTTAGATCTCAAGGTGTAGTCAATAAATTTGTAGAATATTTTGGACCTGGGCTTAGCTCTTTGCCTTTAGCTCATCGCGCAACTGTTGCGAATATGGCGCCTGAATATGGTGCCACTTGTGGATTTTTTCCAATCGATGAAGAGACAATTAAGTATTTACGCCTCACTGCGCGCAGTGATAACAAAATTAACATCGTTGAAGAATATGCTAAAAAGCAAATGCTTTGGAGGGATGATAATTCATATCCTGAATACACAGTAGTATTAGAGCTAGATCTTTCTACGGTTGAGCCTTCTTTGGCTGGGCCTAAGCGTCCTCAGGATAGGGTAAGCTTGTCGAATGTTGCTAGCGATTTTGCCAAATTCATGGCAACAAACGAGACTGGTAATAATGCTGATATTGTTAAAAATGGTGATGTTGTAATAGCCGCAATCACAAGCTGCACTAATACTTCAAATCCTTATGTTTTGATAGGAGCTGGTCTTCTTGCGAAAAAAGCTACCGAATTAGGTCTTACGAGAAAGCCTTGGGTTAAAACTTCTTTAGCTCCTGGTTCTAAGGTTGTAACTGAATATTTGGCTCAAAGTGGTTTGCAGCAATATCTAGACAAAATAGGGTTCAATATTGTTGGTTATGGATGTACTACCTGTATAGGTAATTCTGGTCCTCTTGATCCGCAAATAGATAAAGCTGTAGTTGATAATAAATTAGTGGTTGCAGCAGTTCTTTCAGGGAATAGGAATTTTGAAGGTAGAGTGCATCCTGTTGTGAAAGCTAATTATTTGGCTTCACCTTTATTAGTGGTGGCTTATGCTATTGCTGGCAATATGAATATAGATTTAGCCAAAGACCCTATAGGTTCTCATGCTGGTAGGGATATATATCTAAAAGATATTTGGCCAAGTAATGATGAAATATCTGATGTGGTAAATTCGAATGTGTCTTCTTCTATGTTCAGAGATAAATATTCGGATGTGTTTACAGGTGATGAATCTTGGCAGAATCTTAAGATCGAAAAATCAGACACTTATTCTTGGGATTCCTCTAATACATACATAAACAATCCACCTTATTTTCATGATATGCAGAATGGGTCTGATAATATAAATATAGAGAATGCTAGAATTTTAGCAGTGTTTGGGGATTCTATTACCACGGATCATATATCACCTGCTGGTAATATAAGCAAAACAAGCCCCGCGGCACGCTATCTTGTTGACCAAGGAGTAGCTCCTGCTGATTTTAATTCATATGGAGCTCGTAGGGGAAATCATGAAGTTATGATGCGTGGGACTTTTGCAAATATACGCATTAAAAACGAACTTTGTCCTGGTGTAGAAGGTGGAATGACAAAATATATGGGTGCTGGAGAAAATATTTCTATTTATGATGCCGCTATGATGTATCAGAAATCTGCTATTCCAACTATTGTCATAGGGGGTAAAGAATATGGAACTGGATCCTCTAGAGACTGGGCCGCTAAGGGGCCTAAACTTTTAGGAGTGAAAGCAGTCATAGCTGAAAGTTTTGAGAGAATACATCGTTCGAATCTTATAGGTATGGGTGTTTTACCTTTCACATTTACTGAGGGTATGACTAGGCTAGATCTTAATTTAGATGGGTCTGAGGAAGTTACAATTTTAGATCTTGATAATATCATGCCAGGAAAGCTCACGAAGGCAGTAATTAAGGGGATTAATGGGACAAGGTCTATAGATCTCAAGCTTCAAATTTTTACAGAGATAGAAGTGAAGTATATTAAAAATGGCGGGATACTACAAACAGTGCTAAGAAATATCAAGGAAAATACATAGAATTCTATAAATAATATAGATATAAAAAAATTAGATGACTAGATTATTAGAGTTGTATAGAATGTCTATGTCAATCAAATAAGAGAGAAGAAGTTTTGCAAGACAAATTATCGTTGTTATGGAACTATATTAAGCAGCTTGGCCCTGTTAAGATAGCTACGACTCTTGTGGCGATCTTGGCTTTTTTAATATTATCCGTCATATATTTATATAAAATTTCTCCTTCAGATATGGTTGTGCTTTATTCTGAGTTGGATAACTCAGATAGTAACAAAATAGTCGCAGAACTTGAAGGTAGAGGTGTTCCTTATTCTGTTGAAAGCGGTGGGGCTACTGTTAAAGTTCCAGAATATTATCTACTTAAAACACGTGTTGAGATGGCGCAATTAGGTCTTCCTCATCATGGATCCATGGTTGGTTATGAGATTTTTGATAAAGAAGAAACTCTAGGTACTACCAATTTCTTGCAAAATGTTAAGATGGTGAGGGCTTTGGAAGGAGAAATCACCAGGACAATAATGACATTTGATGCCATTTCTAAGGCTAGAGTTCATTTGGTTATTCCACAAAGGGAAGTTTTTTCTAAGGATAAGCAAGAGCCTAGAGCTTCTGTGATATTAAAGTTTAAGCGTGGTCAGAATCTTTCAAAAAACGAAGTTAACGCTCTTAGTCATCTTGTTCTGACGGCCGTTCCTGGTTTAAGTTCAAAAAATATTACAATAGTTGATACTGCTGGGCGCACTCTAAAATTGGGTGGTGAGGATCCAGATGAAATGAGTTCTTTAAATGCTGGTGATGCTAAAGCTGATGAATATCGTATTGCATTTGAAAACAAAATGAAACGTGTCATTGAAGAGTTGCTTGAAAGATCTCTGGGGGCTGGTAAAGTTAGGGCTCAAGTATCTGCAGAGATAAATTTTGACCGAGTTGTTACAAACCAGGAATTGTATGATCCAGATAGTGCTGTTATAAGATCTATACAGACAATTGAGGATAGGGAAAGGACTCCTGTTGGTGGGGAAGATAATCTTGACATATCCTTGGCTAATAATCTTCCTGGAGCGGGTGATTCAAATATTGGAGATCTCTTATATAATCAAGCTGCTACATCTGAGCATACGGATGAGACAAAGAACTATGAAATATCAAAGACTATTCGTAGCGAGATTAGTGAGGCGGGTGTAGTTCAGAAACTTTCAGTTGCTGTTCTTGTAGATGGTAGATATAAAAAGAACCCTGAAACAGGGGATTTGGATTATAATCCACGTTCTCAAGATGAGCTTAAGCAAATAGAAAAATTAGTTAAGGCGGCTGTTGGATTCAAAGATGAGCGTAAGGATCAAATAGAAGTTATTAATATGCCTTTCGTTAACGATATTCTGAGTGTTGATTCAGAAGATAATTGGCTTCGTGATCAGTTACCTTCTCTATTGCAATCTTTGGTATTAGTTGTGGTTGTGGGGTTGGTTTTTGTAACTATAATTAGGCCGATAGCTCTTAGATTATTTGATGGTATGAGAAATACCAAAGAATTAGATGTTGGGTCGGAACCTGAGTCAAGGTTTGGTGAAATTACAGCTGAGCAGATAGAGGCTTCTATTGTAGAGCAAAAACAGCAAACGGCTTCTTTGAAGAAGGTAAATGAAGTAATGGGTACTCATCCTGAAGAGGCTCTTATGGTACTTCGTAAATGGCTTAATAATGGGTAGATATGGCAGTTATTAATCAAGCACCAGTATTAAATGGCGTACAGAAAGTAGCAATATTACTTCTTTCTGTTACAGATGATGTTGCGGCAAAGATATTTTCTATGATGAATGAAGACGAAGTAAGGGACGTTTCTCATGCTATGTCGGGTCTTGGTGTTATTTCTCCTACTATAGTTGAATCTGTGATACAAGAGTTTGGTGATGACATAGTAGGAAATAGTATATTTCTTGGTAATCTTTTTACTACGGAAAAGCTTTTGTCTAAGGTTATGGATCGTGACAGAGTAAAGGCTCTTATGGAGGAAATTAAGGGTCCTCAAGGAAGAAACACTTGGGAGAAACTTACTAATGTGAGTGAGGAGCTATTGTCGCTTTATTTAAGAAGCGAGCATCCTCAGACTGCTGCTTTGGTTCTTTCCAAACTTGCTCCTGAGCATGCTGCTAAGGTTGTGTCTTTGCTTCCTGAAGACTTTGCCTTTGAAGTTATTATGCGTATGCTTAATATGGGATCTGTTAAGAAAGAAGTAATCGAACGAGTAGAGAAAATTCTTAGAGCAGAATTTATAAGCAGCGTTGGTAAAACAATGAAGCGCGATAGTTGTGAGATGATCGCGGAGATATTCTATAATCTTGATAGGGGTAGTGAGTCGAAGTATATGTCTATGCTTGAGGATGCTTCTCCTGAATCCGCGCAAAAAATTAGGGATCTGATGTTTACCTTTGAAGATCTCGTCAGGCTTGATAGTAGAGGTATTCAGGTTCTTTTAACTTCTGTGGATAAATCAAAGTTATCTATTGCTCTTAAAGGCGCTTCAAAAGATGTACGCGATGTATTCTTTAGAAGTATGTCTCAAAGGGCTGCTCGTATTATTTTAGAAGAGATAGAGGCTATGGGGCCAGTAAGAGTCCGTGAAGTCGATGAGGCACAATCCGAGATTGTTAAAGTAGTCAAAGATTTAGTAGACAGAGGTGAGATAGATATCGCTGTTGATGGAAAAGAAGAATATATTAGTTAAAGTTTCCTCTTATGAAGCATAGTAGGTTTGAATTTCGTGATTTTGGTAGGGGGAGGATAGTTTATTCTACAAAGCCTGATACATCAGAATTAGAGAAAAATCGTTTAATTGAAGCTGCAGTAAAAGAGGCTTTGGCTGATAATATACCTATAACATTGGATGCGGAATCTGTGCACAGCTTAGAATCTGCTCCATCTAAAAGCACATTATCTGAGCTTGAGGTTAATATTGAAGAGATTCGTTCTGAAAGTTATAAAAATGGCTATGATGATGCGAAGGCTCATTTTGAACCTTTGATTCAAAAAATAAAGGATGATGAAGAGATTGGTCTTATTTTAAAAACTCGTCTTGAGGCTATTTGTCCTACATTTGATCTAAAAAACAAGGTTTTCGAATTAGCGGCTTCTTCTATGTTGGCTTTATCTAGAAAATTAAATCTAGCAATACCTGTAGATTTTGAGAAGATTATTATGGGTGAAATGATGTCAATTCTCAACAAATACTATAGGTCTGGAGAAATAACTATCAAAATAAATCCAGAAAGAGTTGATTATTGTCAAAATTTGCTTAAAATTAATGCATTGCCTGCTATAATCGCTGAGAATCTTAAATTTGTACCAGATGGTGCTGTTTCTAAGAATGACTGTTTGCTCAGTTGGAATGATACAGAAGTTACTTATTTGCAAGATCAAATAGTTTCGGATGTAGAAAATATAGTAAAAAATTTAAAAGATAGTATTTAATAATTAGTTGTGGGAAGGAAATAATGGCTCAAAAGGACAATGAATTAACGCTAGAGGCTTTATATGATGTGCCGGTGCAAATTTCTGTTGTGCTTGGTAAAACTAGTATACAGCTTAGTCAACTTCTTAAATTAGGTCGCGGTGCTGTTATAGAGCTTGAGCGTGCTGTTGGTGAGCCAATCGATGTTTATGTGAATAACAAGATGGTTGCTAAGGGAGAGATAGTTATTGTAGATAATAAGATAGGTGTTACCCTTACAGATGTTGTCCCATCAGAAAGGGATTCAAGCAAGACTTCTAGGTAGTATTATTATATTCTATTTTAATGTCATTTCATAAAGTAAAATCATCCAGGATCTTGGTTCTGAATTTTTTCTTTAGTTGGGGTGGTATCTCCTATAATCGGTTTTATTAATGCTTATAGATTCTCATTGTCATCTTAATATGAAAGAATTTTCTGGAGATTTGCCAGAGGTTATTGCTCGTGCTCGTGATGCTGGAATATCTATAATGCAAACAATTTGTACGCGTAAATCAGATTTTGAAGAAATAATCAGAATAGCAGAGGATTATCCTGAGGTGTATGCTTCTTTTGGAATCCATCCTCATGAAGTTGAAAAAGATGGTGTGCTATCTATAGATGATATAGTAAGCAATACCAAGCATCCTAAAGTCATAGGCATAGGGGAAACTGGTCTTGATTATTATTATGAACATTCAAAGCGCGATTTGCAAAAAAAGTCTTTTGAAAATCATATTATGGCCTCAGTTAAAACTAAACTGCCTGTAATTGTGCATTCTAGAGATGCTGATAAAGATATGATAGAGATACTCTCTTCTTGTATGAAAAATTCACACTTTTCGGGTCTTATACATTGTTTTAGTTCAGGCACAGAGCTTGCACAAAAATCATTGGACTTAGGTCTTTATATTTCTCTTGCTGGTATAATTACCTTTAAAAATGCTACTTCTCTAAGGGATGTGGTTTCTTATATCCCAATGGATAGGATATTAATAGAAACAGATTCGCCTTATCTTTCGCCTGTTCCTATGCGTGGAAAGAGGAATGAACCAGCATTTGTTAGTTATGTTGCAGAGGTTTTGTCTGAAATAAAGTCTATTTCTTTGAATGAAGTTATTGAGATTACAGAGAAGAATTTTAGAGATTTATTCACTAAAGTTGTCTGATGTGTAACTCGTATCTTTAGATTAACATAAGCGCTGGATGCTCTATGTATTTTTTAAATGCTGCTAAGAATTTTGCACCTACGGCCCCATCCACAACTCTGTGATCGCAAGATAATGTTATATCCATTATCGTTTTTATTCTAATTTCATTATCTTCTACCACTGCGCGTTTTACTCCTTCCCCTACTGCCATAATACAGCTTTGTGGTGGATTTATTATAGCGCTAAACCTTCTGATTCCATACATTCCTAGGTTTGATATTGTAAAGCCTCCGCCTTGAAATTCTTCTGGTTTTAATTTGTTATCTTTCGCTTTAGTCGCAAGAGATTTCATTTCAGTTGATAGATTAAATAATGTTTTTTGATCTGCGTTACGAATTACTGGGGTAATAAGTCCACCATCTATTGCTACAGCAACTGATATATCTACATTTTTATAAAATAAAATACCAGAATCATCCCAACTAGCATTAGCATCAGGAACATCCCTTAGCGATAAAGATGCTGCTTTTATAATCATATCATTTACAGATATTTTATGTTTTGCATCTTCTGCTGAATTAATATCAGATCTAATATCTAAAAGCTTATCAAGTACGCATTCTATATTAAGATAGAAATGTGGGATAGTTTGTTTTGATTCAACTAGCCTTGTAGTAATAATTCTTCTTATATTTGTGTGTGGTTCAATCTCATATTCTTTAGAATTACGTCTTGTTATTTGAGATTGTGATGAAGTTGAGTGACTTTCTACATCAGCTTTTACTACGCGCCCATGAGGTCCAGAACCTTCTATTGTTTCTAGGTTTATTCCTTTGTCAGCAGCTATTCTTCTAGCTAAAGGTGAAGCAAAAACTCTATTTTGAGAGTTTTGTTCTTTTTCTTGAGTGATGTGTGGAATATTCTGTGATTTTAATCCCTCTTTTTCTTCTTTTTGGGGTATTGTCTTATCATTAGATGTAGAATTTTTAGCTATAAATTCTTCCAATGATTTAGATTCTTCCCCATCTTCTAAAACTACAGCTATAAGAGTTCCTACAGGGACATTTTGTGTTCCAGATGCTACAATAAGTTTCGCTAGGGTGCCTTCTTCTACTGCCTCTACTTCCATGGTGGCTTTATCTGTTTCAATTTCGGCGATAACCTCTCCGGGTTTTATTTTATCTCCTTCTTTCTTCGTCCATTTTGTCAGATTGCCTGCGGTCATTGTAGGAGATAGAGCGGGCATCAAAATTTTTACTGGCATAAGAACTCTTTTATTAGAATATTTATGGCTAAATTTAGCACGAGATAAATATATAGGCTAGAAAAATTTCTTTATATGCTTGTTTCTATGTATGATACTGTTTTTCCCATAATATCTGTAGGTACTTCAACATGTGGTTGATTTTCTACGATATCTTTGTGATGTGGTTGGATAAATTCAAGTTTTATATCGCTTGTTGGCTGTTCGCTGGTTGAAGAATCGTAGTGAGCATCATGGGTATGATGCCATGTTGATAATTCTCCTTCATAATTTTGTATAATTTTAGATATGCAAAATTTTATAGTGTCTGTTACGTTGGCTGTGTCTCCTGAGTAACTCATAAATTCTTGTATTATTGTTTCTGCATCTTCATGTCCTTCTTTACTCGGGCCTTCTGGAAACATATTTCCATAAACCTTAGTGCTTATTACATCTACCACTTTTTTGCATTTTGCTATTAGATTATTAAAAAATCCTTTTTCTTGTTGTTGAGGGCAGCAATTTAAGATGTGATCTTTTTTATTTATGTGCAATATTATCTCTCTAGCTATGCAGTCTATCATATCATTAAACTTATTCAGATCTAATGCTATTGTGAGAAATTTCACGGCATTTCTTTTGATGGCAGAATCTTGGACTAGATTTGCTATGTTGTCTACGACTGAAGAGGCTGCGTCTCCTACAAAAGGTATGAGCCCTATAAGGCCAACAACAATATCTTGTGAAACCCCTCCAACATCAGTTGCTACAGTGCCGCTGCTTACAGCCCTTGCTGCTATATAAGTATTTTCAAAAGTGCTTTTGAAAGCTTTCAAATATTGATATAATTGAGGAGTTTTAGATATTTCTTCCATATCTTTACGAATTTGTTGTTCGCTGCGATGTTCTTGTAAAAAATCATTAACTCCACGTAACTGTGCTTTCATCTCTTTCATTTGTTTTTCAGTGACACCTGTTTTCCATCTAATCATCGCAATGCTAGCTATATCTTGAACAGTTTTTTTACTGGTTGGAGAAATTGTTTCTGTATCTGAGCTATCAGACCTATCAGAACTTGTAAAATTATGAGAGTGTGTCCTGAAACTTCCCATTACTTTATTGACGCTACTTGTTTGCCTAATTAGAGCACTTACTTCGTTAAGTACTTTATTTATTCCATCCTTGGCGCTTGTAAGGTTAATTGGGGCATCGTCTTCATCTAATCCATGTAGCTGAGAATTGATAAGTTTTTTTGCATCTTGTAGTTTTTTCTTTGCAGCGAGATAATGCCCTTCGTCTATGTGTAACATAGCTTTATCAAACTTGTAAGAATAAGACTTTTGATAAAGTGGTGTCGATAACCTAAATTCTTCAATTGCAAGCTTAGAAAAACGAGCAGCAGCTTTTTTGTTAGGAGTGTCTTCATAATCTCCTGTGCCATCTCGTGCATTAGATGCGATTGTTCTATAGATATGTCCTAGTGTATTATGTGCTTCAGTGTCGTCACGATTTAAATTTATAGCTATCTTGCACATTTTGATCGCATTTTGGAATTCACCTGAAAGAAACATACTAAGAGCACACCCATTATAACAATCAGAAGAAGCGTATTTGATTTTTTGTTTGCTATATATTTCAAATACTTGATTGTAACATTTAATAGCTTCTTGATGTAAACCACTTCTTGTGCAGAGAATTCCCTGATTCAGGAGGCTAGAAGCTACGGCTAGGCTTTCTGAATGATTCATGTGTAGT
>JBEAVG010000078.1:0-3416 GCA_041161045.1 Pseudomonadota bacterium | reverse complement strand
TTCCTCTATAGAACAATCTGTGTTGATACTAAAATCAGCAAGTTCCGCCTTAGTTTTTTCTGGAAGCTGGGATTTATTTATGGCTTCAAAAATGTCTTCACTCATCCCTCTTTTGAGAGCTCGCTTTTTACGTATTTCTTTATCGCAGTATAGTGAAATAATATAATCGCAATGCTGCTCCCATCTAGCTTCGAAAAGTAGTGGTATTTCCAAAAAAATAACATTTGAAACTTTGTGTTGATTGATAAATGCAGCCATTTTTGTGCCCACAAGTGGATGTATAAAATCCTCGAGTTTTTTTCTCTTTGATTCGTCAGAGTAAATTAGATTTGTGATATCTAGTTTGTTGAAGGTTTTTAACTCAGGGAGAATTTTTAAAATCTCTTTTTGGATTAATAGATCATTATGCAGTTCATGTACAGCTGCGTCACAGTTAAATCCAATATAACCTTTGTTTATAAGACTTTTTAACAGTTCGCTTTTTCCAGATGCAAGGCTGCCAGTGATACCAATTTTTATCATAGATGCAGTCCTAAAATCATCCTGTGAAACTTCTTACTAAGCTACCAGCAATTAGATACCAACCATCAATAACTGCAAAGAATATTATCTTAAATGGTAAAGATACCATCACTGGAGGCATCATCATCATACCCATTGCCATGAGTATCGATGAAACTACAATATCGATAATCAAAAATGGTAAGAAGATCAAGAAACCTATTTCAAAACCTCTTCTTAGTTCGCTTATGAGAAAAGCTGGAATAACCACTTTTAATGGAAGATTTTCAATTTTTTGTTTTGGATCTTCTTTTGCTATCGCTACAAATAGGTCTAGATCTTTCGTACGAGTGTTTTGAGCCATGAAGTCTTTAAATGGTTGGACTATTTTTGGGAGAGCGTCTTCTTCGGAAATTCTTTCATCTATCATAGGTTTTAAGCCTTGAGTATAAGATTTTTCAAAAGTAGGCGCCATGATAAAAAAAGTAAGAAATAGCGCTAAGCTTATCATTACTTGATTTGGAGGGCTTTGTTGCAGGCCAAGTGCGCTTCTCAGCATAGAAAGTACAATTGTAATTCTAACGAATGGTGTTACCATAAGTAAAATCGCAGGAGCAACTCCTAGTACGCTTATAAGCATAAAGATTTGCATCACGCGCCCGGTGAGTGAACCTTTGCTGAATACCTCATCAATTTCTGATGCCAAACTGCCATTTGATGCAAGGCTAACTGCAGGTACTAGCGTTATCAGAATTGCAATAATTGTTTTTAAAGATATTTTCAATCTATCATTCTTTGTTATCATATTTATCCAATAATAAACTAGTATTTTTTCCAACCACAAATAGGTATTTTGAAGGGCCGTGAATAGCAGAAACTATCTTTGTTCCTTCGTCTATGTATGTTACTCCCATTATTGTGGCCTTGTCTTTGTTTGCGCCACCCAATATAGTACTTTTGCCATATTTTTGCACTATTTTTAAAATTAGATATAGCAGACCTATTACGAAAACTAATCCAAAAATTGCTTGAAATATTACCATTTATTCCTCTTTATTAGTAAGTGATATGGATTTGTTATACGCTGAAAAAGGTTTTTTAGATATTGTCATATTTTTTAAAGTTTTTTCCAGATCGCTGTGTTTTTGCCCTAGTTTTTCTACAATTATGCTTATATAACCTTTCCATCTTTCTAGATCAGCCTCATTAATTTCTTCATTCGCATTATATTCTTTTAGTGCATTTTCAATTTGATCTAAATTTACATAGACATCATTTTTTGATTCAATTTCTCCAAGAGCTTTTTGAAGAAGAATTTCAATTTTGTATGTTATTTGATAATCATTAGGCATCTGTTTTTTCATTTTTAAAACTGTATATATGACCTAGGATTTTCGCAACAGCTGTATAAGCTTCTATTGGAATAAAACTATTTTGTTCTAGTAAAGATAGTATTTTTACTAAATTTTCATCTTTTTTTACTGGAATGTTTTCCTGATCAGCAATTTGTAGGATTTTTTCAGCTATTACTCCTTTGCCTGTTGCAAGAATTCTAGGCGCAGGATCAACTTTGCTATTATAACCTATCGCTACAGCACTTTGTGCTTGGGATTTTTGATTTTTAAAGTAATAATTCATATTCAATGAACCCAATTAAATAATAAATACATAATATGTGCATGAAAAAAACCTTAGACATTTTAACAGAACTAATTGTAACCTTCTTTTACTTAGGCAGAATAAAATACGCCCCAGGAACTTTTGGTTCGCTTGCTGCATTTCCCATAACATACTGTATTATATCAATATTAATAAATACAAGATTTTTATTTCCTCTACAAGGTTTTTCGGAGGGAGAGCGTGAATTCATTACTATAGCTGTATGTATGTTTCTGGTGATAGGTGTATTGTCAATAATAGGAGTTATTGCTAGTCGTCGCTACATGGAAAATAACAAAACTCATGATCCAAAAGAAATTGTGATAGATGAAGTTGTGGGGCAGATGTTGACCTCTACACTAACCATGATTTCTGTTGCTTTTGTCTATAATTCTCCTTCTATAGAATCATTAAATAAGCCATTTGTGGATTGGATGTGTTTTTTTATCATGCCTTTTGTGCTTTTTAGGGCTTGTGACATAATAAAACCTTGGCCGATAAAGTGGATTGATAAAAATATAACAACAGCTTTTGGTGTCTTTTTTGACGATATAGTTGCTGCTTTACTCGCGTCTGTTTTGCAATATGCGATTATTATTGCTTATGTGAGTTAAATCATGAGCCTTATCTTGCTTGCTTAATCATGAGTTATAATATATCATGCGATATGTAGTTCGTGGTTGAGTTTGCTAAGGATATCTATATTTTGTGATAATGTCTAATATACACCTGCCTGCATATATATCTAATACCGATTTTCTTAAAGTAGTCTCTGCAGTTTCTGATAATAGTTATCTTATAACAATTAAGGTTCAAAATTATTTTTTTATAGAAACAATTGAATCTCAAGATGTTGTTTTGAATTTTATGGATAGAGCAACTTCTAGTATTAAAATGCTCTTTGAGTCTTTTAATATAAAAGATTTTACAATCCAGAGAGTTCAAAATTATATATTTTTATGGAGTAATGAGGATATTTCACAATGCTCTGATAATCTCAAATCATATTTGAATTCTTACCACATGGATGATTTGGCTCATGTGCATCTTATATTCCAGGTTACATCAAGATATGGTAAATTAAATAGTGTTCTTGAAGAATCCATAGGTTTTCTTGAATCAATTTCACCACAAATAACAAAACGTGATTTAGATAATCACAGTATTATAGGTCTGTTGGAGGAATATAAATTACTAGGTATTTTAAAGGCTTCAATCTCAAATAAAGCAGCTTTTTTTGCATATCAGCCGATAAT
>JBEAVG010000076.1:0-4007 GCA_041161045.1 Pseudomonadota bacterium | reverse complement strand
CTTCTGTTTTTTGTTCTTGTTCTTGCTCTTGCGGTAGGTTTTGTTCCGTTTGAACTAGAGTAGATGATGAATTTTTCTTCCACTTTTTAGCTCTACGTTGCTTGCTACTGTTTCCATTTTGAGGGGTGGCGTTTGGTGCTTGCAAAGTAGTAGAGTCAGAATCTGCATCAAATAGGTTGGTTGTAATAGACAATGCAGGTTTTGTTTCTTGAGGCAATTTTGAGGATTTATCAGAAAAAACTTTTTCCATTGAGAAACTATCGGAAGTTGCGTCATGATCATTATAGAGGTTGAGAGTAATTCCATATTTTTCTTCTATGGATTTGATCTCATGACGTTTATTGTTAAGTAAATACATAACGGCGCTTATATGTGCATAAACATTTACTGTACTGAGTTTTTCTTCTTTAAAGATCTCTTGTTCTATTGTTCTTAATATAAGCATAGAGTTTGATTCATCAGCTCTTACAATGCCTTTACCATTACAGTGGTTGCACATTTTTGTATTGGATTCTAAGAATGATGAGCGAAGTCTTTGACGTGACATTTCAAGTAGTCCAAAAGTACTTATATGGCCAACTTGAATTTTTGCCTTGTCTCGTGCAAGAGCTTCTTTTAAAGTGCGTTCAACGATTTTACGATTCTTTGATTCGTACATATCTATGAAATCTATTATGATCAACCCGGATAGATCCCGCAATTTTAACTGTCTAGATATTTCTTTTGCGGCTTCGATATTGGTTTTTAGGGCTGTTTCTTCAATGCCTCGTTCTGCTGTTGCTTTCCCAGAGTTCACGTCTATGGAAATCAATGCTTCTGTAGGATTGATAACTATATATCCACCTGATGCTAGTGGGGCGATAGGTTGGTATAATAAGCTTAACTGCTCTTCTACGCCGAATTTAGAGAATATAGGAACTTTAGAATCGTGTTTTACGACTTTATGCACATCGGTTGGTAGCATGTTATGCATAACCTCACTTGCGCAGCTATAGGCATAATCTCCCTGAACTAAGATTTCTTTCACATCATTTGTGAATATATCTCTAATAGTCTTCTTAATTATATCATCTTCCATATGTATAAAACAAGGCGCTTTTGATTGAAGAGTTACTTCACGAATTTTGTTCCATAATCTTACTAAGTAATCAAAATCTCTCTTGATGTCATAAGTAGTTTTCCTAACGCCAGCAGTACGAAGTATCAAACTTGCTTTGCTGCCTTCGTCGTTTGGTAATATTTCATCTATAATTTGACGTAAGCGTTTTCTTTCTTCTGCATTAGAAATTTTGCGTGAAATTCCATTGTGTCCACCAGAGTTTGGGACTAATACGCAATATTTACCTGCTAGAGATATATGTGATGTGAAAGATGCGCCTTTATTCCCGCGTGATTCTTTTTGTGCTTGAACAAGAAGGATTTGACCTTTTTTTATTACATCCTGAATTTTATATTGGTTTTGATAGGATCTAGATTTCTTTTCTGAAATTTGATCTGGATTATTTTCTTCTTCAGATTGTTCTGGGGCTTCAGAATCATTATCTTCGTCTGTTTCGCCTTCAAGAGAGAATAATTCACTATCAGATGAATCTTTGAATTTTTTTGATTTTGCTTCCTCTATGTCTTGAGAAGTAATTTCAGGCCTATTCATTGAAGCTAATTCTGCATCAATTTTATCCCTATCAGAAGATGGTATGTGGTAATAAATAGGATGAATTTCGCTGAAAGGTAGGAAGCCGTTTTTTTCAAATCCGTAATCTATGAAAGCAGCCTGCAAAGATGGTTCTATCCTAACGATTTTTGCTAGGTAGATATTGCCTTTTATTTGTTGTTTGTTAGATGTTTCATACTCAAAATCTTCTATTTGATTTTGATCGTTCATTAGTGCCACTCGTATCCCACCAGGATAGGCAGCATCCATAAGTATTCTTTTTGCCATTTTTAATTCTCCAAATTTCAAAATAATTTTTCATGACTTCTAGTCGTAAAATAAGTTAAACGTGTTATTACACATATTTCTTTCCAATACCAAGCGCATTTATTCGCGATAGCTGCGCAGGTAGTATCAATTTTAAAATGTTATATTCCAACTTTCTCTGGAATAACACTATATTCAAGCATATAATGAACATGATAGCTTATTTAAGTATATTCTGCTCTTTTATTCTTGATATATTTTTAAATTCATGCTTTAAACTAAATCGCAATTGTAAAGGAATCTACATTAAATTATTGCGATTATTACAAGCCTTAACTAAAGTAGTTATATACTAAGCGGAAGTGTTTATCAAATGGTATTTCATCAACAAATAGTAAAGAAAAATTCTGGCAGTATGCAGACTGTCGTAGCTATATCTTTTGCGTTAGTTGTTTACGGAATATCATCAGGTATAAATCTTACTGGATTTGCTTTATATTTAGATAGTATGGATTTTTCTAAAATTCAAATTGGCAAGATTTTGGCTATGGAACTTGCTGGTAATCTTGTTATTGCTCCTCTTTTTCCAAGGTTGTTGAGTTTCTTAGGTGTAATAAAAACTATAGTTCTGATGTTGCTTTTGAGGGCATTATGCTTGATCACTATTTTTTCTAGTGTGTCTGTTACAGCCTATATGGCTTGGTTATTTGTATTTGGAATAACCGGGTTTTCTCTTTTTGCAGCAATTCAATATTGGGGTGCTAGAATTTCTCAAGTTAGAGATAGAGCAACAACTCTTAGTATTTTTAACGTATCATTTGGAATAGGAATAGCTCTAGGAATATGGTATTTGATGTCATTTTCAGATCATATATCATCAGAATTATTTTACACAAGTGCGCTTGTTTCGCTTTTGATCATTCTACCAATTTTGTTTATATATAAAAATGCACCTGATTCTGAGAGTGATAGGCATTCAGTAGTTATGACAAGTAAGCTTATTAATCATGCTTTAATACCAATTCTATGCGGTATGGTGGCAAATTACATTTTACTATCCTTGAGCAATTTTATTGTGTTATATGCTATTGATCACGGTTTGCAATATTCTTCCGCAGTAGGTATTAATATATATTTAATTGCTGGGAATATTCTGCTTACAATTCCAATTGGAATTATTGTGGATAAAGTCGATAATATAAAATCTCTAATTGTTATGTTGATTGTAATAATTATATCAGTCTTATTTATTCCATTTGTGATTAGCAATCAGATATTATCAATTTTGATATTTGTTATTATTAGTGGAGCTACGGGGGGTGTTTATATAATAGGCCTTTCGATGATTAGTGAGAGATTTTTTGGAGCAGATCTTACTATGGCTAGTACTGTTATGCTCATGATGAATGCGATAGGTGGTTTTTCAGGTGTCTCTGCTACTGGTGCTGCTCTTGAATATTGGGGTAGGGAAGGTATAATTCTTTCAATTTCTGTGTTTGTATTTTTCTTTTTACTTTTTGTGATATATTCATTGAACAATGAAAAAGAAAATATTTAACATTTTTAGGTTTGTGGATTGGATAATTTCTTCCATATTCTTATTTCTAATTAACATATATAGATATTTTATTTCTCCTCTCTTAGGTAAAAATTGTAGGTTTTATCCTTCATGCTCAAATTATGCAATGGAAGCTATAAAAAAGCATGGAGCGATAAGAGGTGTTTTGCTATCAGTAAAAAGAATTATGAAATGCCATCCATTTTACCCTGGGGGCCATGATGAAGTGCCTTAAACAGGCTCATGTGTGAAATGCCGATTAGAGCAGAGGGGGGCGCGTCCTTAGGTTACTCGTAATGCTCATCTCACACTACTCGTCTATTTTGTATCTTGTGAAAAATACCGATTAGGGCGTCGATTTCGCGTCCTGCGCTCCTCAAATATCACTCATATGCTCCGGTGCTCGGACTGCTCATCTCCTACTACTCGTCTATTTTTGACAAGATACAGCAAATTTTCCCCTAGTATTTTTAGTTTTTAAGTTATTCTACTAGGGGAAATTTGCTTTAGTCTTAAACATAAAAACCTTAT
>JBEAVG010000047.1:0-2426 GCA_041161045.1 Pseudomonadota bacterium | reverse complement strand
ATATGTGTCATCGTCCTTTTTGTATGCTACTTTGTGAATATCCAAAGCGTCTGGCACTAAAGCGTCTAGCCCCGCTTGGTTGTTTACTTCCCATCTATGATGTCTATGTATGTTTTCTAGTGTACTATCTCTATGTAATGGCATTTATACTCCTTTTTTTAATTTAATTATATCATAAACTTGTATAATAGTTGTTCTCAAGGTCTGTTAAGACTTGTCCGTTTAAATCTGTATATTCTGTTGCTGGCAAATCATTACCTAAGTAGTTAGTTAGTGATTGTAAACTAACTTTATAAGGCTTTCCATCTCTAAAAATCATAAATTCATCATTATTTAGTAATGGCTCTTCTATGCTTTTTAGCTGGGCGTAATCTATACCACCATTTAATACCCAACTCGTACCATTAAACTCATATTTTCCTTTATTTAAAATATACATTTCAAAAGCTGGTTGGGGTGATATAAAATCCCAAGATGTACCATTCCAAGTTGCTATATTATTTTCTTTTCCTATAAATTCATTTAGAGGTGATAATCCAACTAAATAGCTTTCATTTTCTACTGGAATAATAGTTTGAGGGTCATCTAATACATCATTAACTGGTTTTCTATAAGTCCATAATTCTTTTTGTATATCTATTATACTATCTCTTAAGGCTTCATAATGTGCTGAAGTAAAAACAACTCCTATTTTAGAGTTTGTTATATGATTTTCTGATAAAGTGTCAAAAGCTCCTCTTTTTTCTACATACAAAATATTGTCTATTCTATGTGAAATAATAATCACTTCGCTTTCTACTACTACTATATGTCTTCCATTTGGAAAATTTATAGGATTATCTATTTCTATTTCTAATTCAACTGCATTTAGTGGTTTGCTTGTTGATGATCTTCCTAAGTCTTTTACTTCAAATAAGCTGTTTTTATCGTCTAATTGATTTGGATAATTCATTTATATTCCTTTTTTATTCACTTATTACTATCACACCAGTTAAGTTTTTTTTAAAAACAACTCTTAATGATTGCGATGCTGGTGTGTATATTATATCATAATCCTCTATCATTCTGGATTCATTCATTTCAAATTCTTGTCTAAATATAGGCTCTCTAAAATGATATTCGCCAAACAATATAGGCTTAAATGCTGGTTGTTCTATATAAATAGCTACAATAGGGTAATTTGCTATATTCTCAATAATAACTTCACTTTTAGAGAAAAAAGGTACTCTTTTAATTCCTGAAGAACCAATGTTAAACTTTATCCAGTTTGTGTTTTGAATTCCACCTATAAGTTGATATAAACTTCTATCAGATAGACAAAAAACAAGCATACCTTCTTTTCTTCTATCCATAGAGATTAAATCTCTTTGAGGTATATTTAAAACAGTTCTAAAGCCACCAAAACCATACTCTTCATCGTGAGTTGGAAATGTATCTTGACTATCTGTTGGTACAATCTTATCTGCTACTAAAGTTCCGTATAATTTCATAATTAACTCCAAACTGCTGGAATATCACTACCAAAAACAATAGTATTTCCATAGCAAATGAAATAATCTTCTATATAGCCAAACTCATTAGCAAAAGCTCTTTGAATTTGTGTAAAATTGTTATTAGGAAATCCATTTACACTTAATGTTATGCTTCCTAACCTTTTAGGGTAAGCTATAAAATATCTTTTTCCACCCGAACAATCATAAACAACACTTTTGCTTTTAGAGTTTGATAATTCTTTATTACTTGCTAATATTTCTGCATTTGTTGGATTTGGATTTGAAGTCGCACCCCAATATATATTATTTAAAAATTGTATAGATACTTGTTTAGTTTTTGTTTGATTATTTTTTTTAGCTGTTAATGTAAAGATTTTATTTTCGCTTACAGGTTCTGGATAAATCAATTCATCTAAACCAGTTACATCTATTCCATTTATATTTGATTCAGATGCTCCATTAGTTTCAAATTTTAATAATATAGAGTTTAGTGTATCACCTAATTGTGCTTTATTTGGTGCAACACTAAGGCTTATTTCAAAAGGATATAATAGCATATCAAACATCTTAGTTATCTCTACATTATCAAAACTTGTACCAGCTTCAATTCCACCTACTTTATATGGAGTTAGGTTTAAATTAGAGTAATAAGAAACTCCACCGCCTTTACTTCCACCACCACCACTTATAACTCTTATGTCGCGTGGCATTTTTAGCTTTTTAATAGTTCCATCTGTTAAAGTTATTACTATTTCGCCATTTTTTTCTGTAATATCTTTAATCCCTATTCCATTTTTACCATCTTTTCCTTTGGCTCCATCTTTACCATTTTCGCCTTTGGCACCATCTTTACCATCTTTTCCATCTTCACCTTTAAAAGATTCGATATTTAAGATAATTTCATCTATTCTTGATTCTTTTTCTTTTACAAAA
>JBEAVG010000149.1:0-7097 GCA_041161045.1 Pseudomonadota bacterium | reverse complement strand
GCGTATGGTTAAGGCATGATCAATCAATTCTTGCTATTGGAAGGATTGAAAATGGCTTTTTCATTTCGGCTAGAGTATTAAATTTGGTTTTATAGTTGTTTGTGAGGTTGTTGGGAACCTAATTCCAGTGAAAGCTGTGGACTAGCTCAAACGATCGTCATTGCGAGCGTAGCGTGGCAATACAGGAAGTTAACACTGGATGGCCTTGTTAGTTGACAACAAAACATAGGCAAAAATAATAGCCTAGGAATTAAAGATTAAGAAAATTTTAGACGAAAAAGGAGAACTAAGAACATGTCTATTACACCAGAAAAAAAACAAGAAGTAATAAAATCTTTTGCTCGTAGTGCAAAAGATACAGGATCTGCATCTGTTCAGGTAGCTATACTTACAGAGCGTATTAATGCGCTTACTCAGCATTGTAAAGATAATCATAAGGATTTCCATTCTCGTCGTGGTTTGCTTAAGCTTGTTGGTAGACGTAGACGTCTTTTGAATTATTTACACAAAAATTATACAGAAGAATATACGTCCTTGATTAGTAAACTAGGATTACGTAAATAGCTAAAAGCCCGGCTGGATCCGGGCTTTTTTGTTATGAATATAATAATTAAATTTAGGAAAGTAATGTTTAAAGAAATAATAGAAAAAATCAAATGGGGTGACGAAGAACTCATTTTAAAAACTGGTAAAGTTGCTCGTCAAAGTGATGGTGCTGTTATGATCTCTATGGGAGATACCGTTGTTCTGTGTACAACTGTTAGTGCTAAAGCTGTGAAAGAAGGAGCTAGTTTTTTCCCGCTTACTGTGCATTACAGAGAGATGTATTATGCTGCTGGGAAAATTCCTGGTGGATTTTTTAAGAGGGAGGGGCGTCCTACTGAGAAAGAAATTCTAACTTCAAGGCTTATAGATAGGCCTATTCGTCCTCTATTTCATCAATCGTTTTTCAACGAAACTCAGGTGATAGCTACTGTCCTTTCATATGATGATAGATATCCATCAGATATTTTATCAATTATAGGATGTAGTGCTGCTTTAGCTTTGTCTGGTGTACCTTATTTGGAAATAGTTGCAGCAGCTAGAGTTGGTTTCATTGATGGAAAATATGTTTTAAATCCTGGAGTAAGCGATATTTCTTCTAGTGCTTTGGATTTAGTTGTAGCTGGTACTAAATCTTCAGTGATGATGGTTGAATCAGAAGCAAAAGAATTAACAGAAGAAGAAATGCTTGGTGCTGTAGAGTTTGGTCATAAATCTTTCCAACCAGTTATCAAGGCAATAGAAAATCTTGTTAAAGCGGCTGGTAAAGATGCTTGGGCTAACCCTGAACCAGTAGCTAGTGAAGAGTTTGTTGATTTCATAAGGAAGAAATATGGCAAAGATATTCAGTCTGCTTACAAAATAAAAGCTAAGCAAGAGAGAGTTAATAAGCTTAATGACATTCACGATGCTGTGGTCGGTCATTTTGCAGAAGACGAAAGCGTTACATCTCTTCAAATCGAAACTGCTGTTGATACAGTAAAAGCTGAAGTGTTGCGTGGTCAAATACTTAATGAGGGTATTCGTATTGATGGCAGAAAGCTTAATGAAGTAAGGCCAATTGAGGCAGAAAATGCTTTCTTGCCTAGAGTTCATGGCTCAGCCTTATTTACTCGCGGAGAAACTCAGGCTTTAGTTGCGACTACTTTAGGAACTGGTCAAGATGAACAATCTGTAGATGGTCTTGATAAGGAGCAAAAAGAACGTTTTATGCTCAATTATATTTTTCCTCCATATTCTGTTGGTGAGTCTAGTCCATTCAGGGCGCCTGGTCGTAGAGAGATAGGTCATGGTAAACTTGCTTGGAGAGCTTTAAATGCAGTGATTCCGTCTAAAGAAGAGTTTCCTTATGCAATTAGAGTTGTATCTGAGATTACAGAATCCAACGGATCATCTTCTATGGCAACTGTTTGTGGTGGATCTTTGTCTATGATGGATGCTGGAGTGCCTCTTAAAGCTCCTGTTTCTGGTATAGCAATGGGTCTTATTATGGAAGGAAAAAAGTTTGCAGTACTTTCTGATATTTTGGGTGATGAAGATCACTTGGGTGATATGGATTTCAAAGTTGCTGGTACTGAAAAAGGCGTTACAGCTCTTCAGATGGATATCAAAGTTACAGGTATAACTATTGAAATCATGAAGAATGCTCTTGAGCAGGCTAATGAAGGTCGTATGCATATTTTGAAAAAAATGGCAAAATCTTTAGAAACTCATCGTACAGAGCTTAATCCTCACGCACCAGCTGTAGAAACTTTTAAAATTGATAAAGATAAGATTCGTGAAGTTATAGGTTCTGGTGGTAAGGTTATTAAAGAAATATGTGAAACTACTGGGGCAAAAATTGATATTACTGATGAAGGTCAGGTGCAAGTGGCAGCTGTTGGACGTGAAAATCTTATGGATGCTATAGGCAAAATTAAAGCTATAGCATTTGATCCTGAAGTAGGGCATGTGTTCGATGGAACAGTAGTCAAAGTTCTGGAATCTGGTGCGTTCATTAACTATTTGCCTGGTAAAGATGGCTTTGTACATATTAGTGAAATTTCAGATGTTAGAGTTGAGTCTGTTGCTGATCATCTTCAAGAAGGCGCAAAAGTTAAGGTTAAATTCATTGGTATGGATCAAATGAAAGGAAAACCTAAATTTTCTTTGCGTATTGATGCAGATCATTCAGTGGCAAAAGATTCTGATAATCGTAATTCTGGTAGCAAAAATTCTGATCACAAAAAAGGTAAGAATAATAAGCGTGAAGATAGGCGTGAAGATAAACGAGAAGAACGCGTTACCGAGGTAAAAGATTCTAATGATGTTTCTTCTAATGAATCAACATCAAAAGATAATCGTAGGCGTAAGGTCGATAAATCAGATATGGAGCCTAATAATAAAGTGGTTTCAGAGAGAAAGTATTTTTCTTAATTTCTTTCTCATGTATGCGGGAAGGAGGGATCCAGGAAATTAAATGACTGGATCCTTGTTTCCAGCGGGATGGGTCTGATGTGAAATTACAGGACTTTATGCTTCTGCTTAATAACGACAAACACAACCAATAACTATGGCTAAACTTAAGAAACAATATGTCTGTTCAAATTGTGGTTCTATTAGTACCAAATGGTCTGGGCAATGTCCTGATTGTAGCGAGTGGAATACAATATATGAGAAGTTCTTTCTGAGGGTGATATAAAGCATGAAGTTGCGCGTGGTAATGTTTTAACTCCGGATGAACTTCATGGCAATGAAGTTTCTGAGCAACAAAGGATTATAACTCCAATAGAGGAGCTTAATAGAGTTCTAGGTGGGGGGCTTGTTCCTGGTTCTGTTATTCTTATAGGCGGTGATCCTGGTATTGGTAAATCAACGTTGCTTCTACAGCTTACGACCATGCTTGCTGGTGGAGGTGTTAAATCATTGTATGTTAGTGGTGAAGAGTCTGCTGAGCAGGTGAAGCTGAGAGCTCATAGATTGAATGTAGGCAGTAAGGAAAGCTATATCGTTGCAGCTACTAATGTTCATGATATATTAGCTACAATTGATTCTGTAAAAAATGATATAAAACTTGTTGTAATAGATTCTATACAAACTGTTTATTCGAATGATTTTTCGTCAGCGCCAGGAACCGTGTCACAAATTAGAGCTGTAGCGCATGATTTAATAACTTATGCAAAGCGCAATAATATAATCCTTTTTCTTGTGGGGCATGTTACAAAAGATGGTCAAATTGCTGGGCCAAAAGTTCTTGAGCATATGGTGGATACTGTGCTCTATTTTGAGGGAGATTCTAGTTATAACTTCCGTATTCTTAGATCAATGAAGAATCGTTTTGGCGGAGTTGGTGAGATAGGTATATTTGAGATGACTGGTAATGGTCTTAAAGAAGTTGCCAATCCATCTGAGCTTTTTTTAATGGAAAGAGAAAACAATGTTAGTGGGATAAGTGTTTTTGCTGGGATTGAAGGATCTAGGCCGATATTGGTTGAGATACAAGCTTTGATAGCACCTAGTAATATTCCAATGCCTCGTCGTTCTGTTGTGGGCTGGGATCCGAATAGGCTAGCAATGATTTTAGCGGTGCTTTCAGTTAGGTATGGTCTGAATCTTTCTTCTTATGAGGTTTATTTAAGTGTGGCGGGTGGGATGAAGATTACAGAGCCCGCGGCTGATCTCGCGGTAGCGGCTGCTATTATTTCTGCAGCTACTGGGAGTATTCTTCCTGCTGGTAGTATTTTTTTTGGTGAAATAGGCCTTTCCGGAGAAGTGCGAAAAGTTAATCAAGTGGATGCAAGAATTAAGGAAGCGACAAAATTAGGATTTAAAAATATATTTTGTGCAATGCATCCTCATAATGATTTTACAAAGGTTAATCCAATAGCACATGTAAAGCAGCTTTCAATTTTTTCTACCAGATCAAAAAGTAACTAATTTTCTAAAATGTAAATATCCACAAAATTGTGGATAACTTTGTGAATAACTTTCATTTTTGGCCTCAATATGTACATCAAATATAACGTTGCCAGAGTTTGATAAAAAACTGCTCATTATTCGTATATAGCGCATACTATCGTGTGTTTTTATAATTGTTAAAATTAACATAACCTTATTTTTTATGGCTATAATAAAAAATTCAACCTTTTGTGGATAATCTACAGTTTTTGTACAATAAATATTAAAAAAACAAAC
Organism: Pseudomonadota bacterium; assembly: GCA_041161045.1. Classification (GTDB taxonomy): domain Bacteria; phylum Pseudomonadota; class Alphaproteobacteria; order Rickettsiales; family Rickettsiaceae; genus CANNRM01. Next base: position 2,381 of record JBEAVG010000149.1, on the reverse strand, counting down.
TATATTAATCGAGAATAATTGAAGGATAAAAGATTTATAAGTAATGTAGATTGGTTTAAATGTTGAATAACTCTTGCCATTTTTTACTGGTGGATGTTATATTAAAAATGATTAGAACCTAGGAGATAGTAATTATGTCTAAATCTAAACCTATGGCTCGTTCTATGCAAAAGAAGCCAAGTCCTGATACCAAAAATTATATTCCAGAGATTCTTGAGGATATTAATGATGTGATTGATAATTCTACAAATTTTACTATAGATTGCATGAGGTTTTTAACAGAAGGGGTGAATATTAGCAAAGATTTGTTATTTAGAATGTTTTTAGATGCGTCTGAGTGTGTTAATGATATTCATACAAAAAATTTGGCTGTAGCTAATAAATCAATTAATTGTTCTAATGCTTTTGATATATTAGATTTTCACCATAAATTATTTGATAATAACTATGGTTTATTCAATCAATATGGCATTCAGTGTGGAGAGCATTTTAATAAATATTCCTCTGATGTCTCGGATATAATAAAATATAACCTTACTAATAATTGGCTTGTTAAGTTTAGAAATAAGAAAAACTTTAAGACTGCCTGAAAAATATTTCTCACAAGTTCCTTTTTCTGTTTGTCAAACAAAAAATTCATCCAAAAGTAGAAAAAACTTATCAGATTTAACTAAAAGTTAATCTATTTACTATACTATAGGCTTACACTCCGCCACATAATTTAACTTTTGCGTGCATATTGTGCTTAAAGAAGGATATTTATATGTGCTGTGTAAGCACGAAAAGAGAATGGACTCACTTTGTTTATTAAGTGATTACATTAATGGTGCTAATAATGGCTATATAGAAAAATTATGTGCTGGAGATGTTTTGTTACCATCGCCTCTTTGTGTTATTTTAGCTGGAAAAAAGTGTAATATAAAAGGAGATATATCTAAAAAACTTCTTGATGCTTTATGTTGTTCTTCAGGAGATTTTTATGATTCTCTAATTACTTTTCCAGGGGGCGATGGTGGAATATACTTCACTGAAGTAAGCGATGTTTTAGGGCAGAGGTTTATTTGTATATTAGAAAATTTACGATCATCAGTTTTGGCTATTTCGGATAGTGAGGCTCTTTTAAAAAATTTGAATTCTAGCAATAGCTTCATCAAAATATTAAAATATCCGTTTTTTTGGGGAGGGGTTTTTATTGTTTTTGCATTGTGTTTAACACTATTTTTTGTTTCTATAGAGGCGGTTACTAATGGGGCCACAGCCTTTGCCGAGTGGTTTTTGTATGCTGCATTTATGTTTTCTTGTTATTATGGCTTGTTATTAAAACCAAGCAATTCTTTTACTTTTTATGACAATAAAGGTAAAGACATATTAGCAAGCCGCTATAAGACCTTTTTACAGGAGTCTGGATTGTCACTCTGAAGTGCTAAATTTCTGTAAAAGCGATCAGACATGGTTTTTTGGATTTGTCAGATTAGAGATAAAGGTTATTTTTTCCTTACTGTTGCTTATTACTTCTATATTAAAGATTTCTTATTTTACAAAAGATTAATTTTGTGATATCATGATCCATTATTAAATTGTGTTTAAGAGGTTGAATTTATGTCGTCTAATACTCATAGTACTGATTTCAAAATAGGAGAAAAAGTTGTATATCCTTCTCATGGAGTTGGCGAAATAGTCGATATTGAAACTCAGTCTGTTGCAACAGTTTCAATACAGGTTTATGTCATATCCTTCCCTCATGATAAAATGATGTTGCGTGTTCCAGTAAAACGTGCGGCTTCTGCTGGTCTAAGAGCGATAATAGACCAAGATGCTGTATCTCAGGTTTATAAAGTGCTACAGGGAAAAGCTGCAAAGATTACAAATAAAATGTGGAACAGAAGAGCTCAGGAATATGAATCTAAAATCAATTCAGGAAATATTACGGCTATTGCAGAAGTAATCAGAGATTTATATAAGGATTCAAACGCTGATCGTTCTTATAGCGAGAGAACAATATATGAATCAGCTATTAATAGATTGGCAGGAGAGCTCGCTGTTCTAGAAAATATTACAACTGCTCAAGTTGTACAAAAGCTTAACGATGCTCTTGCAAAACAGAAAGTAGCATGATTTTATAATTTGCTGTCTCTTGGCAAAAATAGACGAGTAGTAACAGATGAGCAGTCCTAGCACTTTAAAGCATATAAGTGATATTTGAGGATCTTAAGGACGCTATACCTTCCGCCCTAATCGACATTTCTCATAGGAGACTAACTAGTCTTATGTGCCAAATTGATTTTTGGTAGGATTTTGCTGTCGATATTTTGGGCCTGAAGAATTTTTAGGCCAAGTTTTCAGAAATTCCAAATAGGAAACAAAAAAGATAGGCTAGCCAA
>JBEAVG010000141.1:0-4871 GCA_041161045.1 Pseudomonadota bacterium | reverse complement strand
TATTAGTACAAACTAGAATATGCCAGTAGTTTTTATATTGTCAACGTTTTTTTGATTCTCCTGGTTTAGTTGTGGGGACTTTAGTATAATCTTGTGGTTGACTCGAATAAAGGAAAGGTTGAATTTTCTCAGATATTGTTTTAATATCTTGATCGCTACTAAGGCTAGTGTTTTGTGAAGGTGATATTTTCGATATTTCTGATATTTTTGATAATATTTCGTCTCTTGTTAGATTGTTCATATGTATATCTTCTGGACTAAAGTATGACGGCTGTTTTGTATCGTCCAAAGAAATCACTGTATTTGTATTGGATATTTCTTTAAGAGTATTTGATAGACGTTCAATATGAGATAAGTTGCCTTCATATTTTGTCGTTTTGAACTGATCTCTATCAGAGGAAATTAAAGATACTGAGGCGGATTCAGGAATTTTTTTTAGATTTTCTAATGTGTTATATTCTTCTCCAAATAAGTAGCTCATTTTAGCTAAGAAAGACCCGATTCTTCCCATTGATTTAGCAAGTTGAGCGCTAAAATCTCTTATACTTGCGGGTGGTGATACCAGAATAAGTTTTTGGCCTTTATTTTGAGAATGCTCTGCAACTTTAGCTGCTAATGGTGCGCCTAGTGAATATCCAACTAATGTTATGTTTTTTTTAACTATTCCTGATAATTTTATTGACTCATTTTTTTCATTTTTGAATTCTTGGGTTTTTGTAAAATCTGTAACTGCATCATAAATTTTTGTGCAGGAACTATTTAACTTTCTTTCAGACGGTTTCGTTGTTTTGTCGTGATATCCTGGATATATAGGTATTACAATACCCATGTCCTTATTCTTCGCTAAGGTTCCTATCAAATATCTATAAGAATAATCGTTATAATCTAGGTTTGTTCCTCCAAAATGAATTATACTAGGACTATCCTTATCTTTCGGAGGTTTGTATAGAAATCTATGTTTCATTCCATTTTCATCAGAAAAAGAGAGTAGTTGGATCTCAGGACAGCTGTTGCGCAGCTCATTCATGTTTATTTCTTGGTCATTTGGATCGTAAATTTCCTTTTTTTGGAAATGTGTCACGATTCTTTTCATGAGTTTCAAAAATGGATTTAGTTTCTGTTCTGGCATTGCGGTTTCACCGTAAATTAAATTCTTTATATAACTTTAAACTATAAAAAACATAAAAAGCTATTTTTTTAATATGTTTATCAAGTATTTTTTTGACCTGTGTTTGAATAGAGAATAGCTTGATTAATTTCCTCACATATGTATTATTACTAAGTAGTAGGAGCTTTAACTATATCGGGGCCATAGCTCAGTTGGATAGAGCGAGTGATTCCTAATCACTAGGTCGGAGGTTCGAATCCTCTTGGTCCCACCATAAAATAGGTTATATTATGAAAAAAATCGTAGTTATTTTTACCATTATCAGTTCGTTTATTTTATCTGGCTGTATGCCAACTATTTTTGGCGCTGCTGCAAGTGGAACAGTATCAGTTGCAAAAGATAAAACCATTAAAGAAAGTCTTAAAGATACTAGAATTTCAGCTGGTATAAAGAAAGATTTTATATCAAGAGGTTTTAGATCACTATATGCCAAAATAGATGTAGAAGTGATTGAAGGAAGGGTGCTTTACACTGGGTCGGTTGCTTCTGATGAAGATGTAGTTACTGCTGTTGATATTGCTTGGGCTCAAGATGGTGTTACAGAAGTCTTGAATGAACTAAGTGTTGATGATAAAAGTAATTATTTTGATGCTTCACAATATTCAAGAGATAGTTGGATTACGGCACGTATTAAGGCAAAAACTATTCTAGAACGTGACATAAAATTTATCAACTTTACAATAGTTACAGTAAAATCAGTTGTTTATATATTTGGTATAGGGCGTACTCAGGAAGAACTTGAGAAAGTTGCGGGTATTGCTGCAGATGTAGCAGGAGTTGAGCGTGTTGTGGTTCATGCAAGAGTGAAGGATATTTTCTAAGCAGATTGCATTGATCAATTAATAAAAAATAAATTAAAGAGACATAATCACATGAATAATACTGGAAAGAATTTTCTTATATGGGCTGGCGTTTTTACAATACTAGTACTGGTTTTTAATACATTGCAGGATGATGCATATGATGAAAAAAAACTTCCATTGTCTGATCTTTTAGCTCGTGTATCTGAAAAGCAAGTTTCTGATGTTAAAATTCAAGGAAGGCATTTGGAAGGTCATTTCAGTGATGGCTCAAGTTTCAATACATACATTGGTGATTATCATGAAATAATTGATAAATTGAATGATAATGGTGTAAAAGTTGAGATTGCTCCGCCTGATACAAGAATGAATTCATTCCTTAGTGTTCTTATTTCTTGGTTTCCTATGATTTTGTTGCTTGGAGTTTGGGTTTTCTTCATGAGGCAAATGGGTGGTAAAGGTGGCGCATTTGGTTTTGGTAAATCAAAAGCTAAGATGATGTCTGATAAGGGGCCAAAGATTACATTTAAAGATGTAGCTGGTATAGACGAGGCCAAAGATGAATTGTTTGAGCTTGTAGATTTTTTACGCGATCCTGGAAAATTCCAGAGGCTAGGTGGTAAAATCCCTAAAGGTTGTCTTCTTATAGGCCCTCCTGGTACTGGTAAGACTCTTTTGGCAAAGGCTATTGCTGGTGAGGCTAATGTTCCATTTTTTAGTATATCTGGGTCTGATTTTGTTGAAATGTTTGTTGGAGTTGGCGCTAGCCGTGTTCGCGATATGTTTCAGCAAGGTAAAGACAACGCCCCATGTATTATTTTTATTGATGAGATAGATGCTGTGGGACGCAGTCGTGGCGTTGGTATAGGTGGTGGAAATGATGAACGCGAACAAACTTTGAACCAGATGCTTGTAGAAATGGATGGTTTCGCAGACAATGAGGGGGTGGTAATTATTGCTGCTACTAACCGTCCTGATGTTTTGGATACTGCTTTGTTGAGACCTGGTAGGTTTGATAGGCAAATTACAGTTCCTAATCCTGATATTGATGGTCGTGAAAAGATACTTAAGGTACATCTTAGCAAAGTTCAGCATGTGGATAATGTTGATATTAGGGTTATTGCGAGAGGTACTCCTGGTTTTTCTGGTGCAGAGCTTGCAAATATGGTTAATGAAGCAGCTTTATATGCTGCACGTAAGGGAAAAAACAAGGTAGATACATCTGATTTGGAATATGCTAAAGATAAAGTAATGATGGGTGTTGAGCGTAGGTCTAACGCTATGACTGATGAGCAGAAAAAGCTTACAGCTTACCACGAAGGTGGTCATGCTATAGTTGGGTTGCATCTGCCAGCATCAGATCCTATTCATAAGGCTACTATTATTCCTAGGGGAAGGGCTTTGGGTATGGTTATGCGTCTTCCTGAAAGTGATCGTTTCTCTATTGCAAGAGATAAAATGGAAGCCGATATTGCAGTAGCTATGGCTGGAAGAGTTGCTGAAGAGATAATATTTGGTCATGATAAAGTTACATCCGGTGCTTCATCAGACATTCAAATGGCAACTAAAATGGCAAGATCAATGGTTATGGAATGGGGTCTTAGTGATAAGGTTGGGCCTATACTTCATTCAGGTGGTTCCGATGATGCTTATTATAGGGGTTATGGTGCAACTCCGCGTTCTGACAAAACATCAGAGCTTATTGATGAGGAAGTCAAACGCATTGTGGAAAATGGTCATAATGTTGCAAAGACTATTTTAACCCAGAATATCAAACAATTACATGCGCTTGCTAAAGCTTTAATAGAGCATGAAACTTTGTCAGGTTCTCAGATTACGGATTTGTTGTCTGGTAAAGATATCAATTTAGATGATGTTGCTCCAGCTGATGTTGCTCCATTAGCAAAGAAGTCTAGAACTAATAAAGCAAAAAAAGATGAATAATAGAGTTTTTGCTTTATAGGTTGAGAATCTTATTATGATATCAACGGTGGCATCATTGGCAAATTTGATATTTGAGCAGTTGCTTATGATAAAAAATGCGTTTCTAATAACAAAAGCTCTCAGAGTAATAAACAAACAATCTTCCAAAAACATTTGATAATACTAATATGGCCTTACTTGAACAAGCAACTTGCACTATAGAAAAAATCAATAATAAGGGGCTTGGTGTTGGAAAAACAGAGCAAGGCTCGGTAGAACTGCCTTATGTTTTGCCTTCAGATGTTGTCGAATTTGAGAGGCATGGATATCGTGGTAAAACAAATACTATACTTAAGAATATTATAGAAAAAAATGCCACAAGAAGAGAGGCTGTGTGTAAATATTTTGGTGCATGTGGTGGTTGTTTGCTTCAGCATTTTAAAGAGGATGATTATGATAATTTTAAGTTAAATCTAATCAATTCTGCATTATCAAATTATGAGATTAAGACTGATATAAAGCCAATGATTTCTGTTCCTTTTGGGCAAAGAAGGAGGGCGAATTTAGAGGCTATAAAGAAAAATGGCCAAGTCTTTTTGGGCTTTCATCGTTTATTTTCTCATCAGATTATTAATTTGGATTCATGTCCTGCTTTAATGTCTGATATTTCTAAACTAATAGCTCCTTTAAAAGCTCTTTTAGAGAATGTTATGGAGGATAAGCAAAAACTTGGGATGTTCGTAACAAAATCCGTTTCTGGAATTGATATTAGCCTTGAAATACAAAATCTAAAATCTTTGAATGAAACTCAAAGGAAGCTTTTAAAGGATTTTGCTAATGAATATAACCTTGCTAGATTGCTTTTTCGTTATCGTAAGACTTTGGATATAATTCATGAAAAAGCGAAGCCTTATATTCAATTTGATGGTGTTAATGTAGAGATAGATAGCTATTGTTTTCTACAATCGAGTGATATATCT
>JBEAVG010000130.1:0-2698 GCA_041161045.1 Pseudomonadota bacterium | reverse complement strand
CCTTCGCACTATATTAAACAGAATATATAAAATCAATACCCCTCCACCATATTGGTTTAGAAGGATTACAAGTATCGTGCAGTTCTTTATAATTACCCTTGTAATATCATTTGCGATGTTTTTACTTGTGATTATTCCGATAGGGCTTAGCAAAATTCCAACAATTTCTAATGCAATGATAGCTCATTCTTCTGTTGTTGAATATTGGCGCTATACACTGATTTTCATTTCTCTTTTTGGGACAGTGGCTGCTCTTTATTATGTGATACCAAATGCAAAGCTAACTTTTGTCGAAATTCTTCCAGGGGCTTTCCTTACTGTTGTTTTATGGATTATTTCTGGGCAATTGCTTTCAAAATATATAATTTATTATAATCAATTGAACGTAGTATATGGATCTCTAGGAAGTATCATAATAACTCTATTATTTTTCTATGTGATCAATGTACTATTCATCTATGGAGCCGTCTTTAATTATCTTTATAGTAGAAAAAAATGGTAATTTTTCTTTATTAAGCCTCTTCCATATGCTGAGTTTGATTGAGTTGTTCATTTTTTTTGAAAATTCCTATAACCTCATCCGTAACAGACCTAATTTCTTCAGCGGCTTGCGATGAAGGGTCGGTCTCGGTAACGCATTTGCCATGCATTATGCAGCTAGTAAAAGCAACTCTATTACCAAGATAAGACTTAAGAAGACCATCAGTATTTCCAATAGCAAGTTTTGCTGTTTTTGAATTAGGGTTATAACGATTTAGAAGAATCTTATAATTTTTTCTCTCAAGATTTACAAAGTCTACGGTAGCTTTGGTTGCCCAAACATCAGTTGGGCTAGGTTGCATAGGAATAATAACTACATCTGCCATACGTATAGCATTTTTAGCTTCGGTTTCAGTGTGTGGTGGTGAATCTATTATGATAAAGTCGCTTTTTTCTTTTAACTGAGCCACTGTGCTACTTACCCTCCAACCAGAACTCGTGCAAAGCTGGACTAATGTATATCCACTACCAAATGTCTTTTCACGTATTTCATACCAATGTTTAAGGGTTCCTTGTGGGTCAATATCTACTATCGTTACCCTTTTTCCTTTTTGAGCCAAAGCTACTGCAAGATGAGCTGCAACAGTGCTTTTACCTGCACCACCCTTTTGCTGAGCTATAGTGATTACATATGCCATAATGCCAAACCTTTTCTTATTAAAACTAAAGTACCTGTATAAATCTTATAAATCTATTCCATTGGATATATTTGCTATCAATCTCTAGACAATGTCGTAGAAACATCACATAATGTGCTACATTATCAATAAGAAGCTAATAATGACAAAAAATTACCATTCACTCGAGCACAAAATCTCTCGTCTTGCAAAGCTTAGATCTGCAGGAGCAAGCCTTCATTGGGACCTTACGCAAAATACACCTGATGGGGCTAAGGGGTGGCTTTCTGAGGCAATAGGCAATATTTCCGCGCTTTCTCACGAGATATTCATATCAAAAGAAGTAGGTGATCTTATAGAGGCAGCAGCATCAGAAAAACTGGATGAATGGCAGGCTGCAAATCTTGCATTAATAAAAAAAGATTATATTAATTCTACGCTCCTTCCTAGTGATTTCGTTGAAAAATATTCTATAGCCTGTTCTAGGTCGCAAAGTGTTTGGCAAAAGGCTAAAGCTACAAGTGATTGGGATGCATTTAAGCCTCATCTGGAGGAAGTGCTACAATATACAAAAGAAGTTGCTAAAATCAAATCAGAGAAATTTGGCATTTCAGAATATGATGCATTGTTGGATCAGTACGATCCCGAGAGAAAAACAGAAGAATTTGAATCTGTATTTTCTGTATTAAAAAAAGAGCTGCCTACATTGGTGTCTGAGATTATAGAAAAGCAGAAAAACGAACAGACAATCTCCATCAAAGAACATATTTCTTCAACTATCCAAAAAGAAATTTCTAAAAAAATTATGGAACATATGGGATTTGATTTTGGTAATGGTCGTATAGATGAATATGAACATCCATATTGCATCCATACAGCTGGAGGTGTACGTATTTTGAGCAAATTTCTACCTGAAGATTTTCTGCAAGGTGTAATGGCAACTGTGCATGAAACAGGCCATGCTCTTTATGAACAGAATCTTCCTGAAAAATACAAACATCAGCCAGTTGGTTCTGCTTGCGGCATGTCTGTTCATGAAAGCCAATCACTCATTATGGAATTACAAGTTGGAGGGTCTAGAGAATTCTCTAACTTTTTTGCGAAATTGCTTCATGATGAATTTGGCTTTAAAGGATCAGAATTTGAAAGTGAGAACATATATAAATCACTAAACAAGGTTAAGCAAAGTTTGATTCGAGTTACTGCTGATGAGGCAACCTATCCATTACATGTTATCTTGCGTTTTGAAATAGAAAAAGCTCTTCTAGATGGCTCTATAAAAGTTTCAGATATCCCAGCTATTTGGAACGAAAAGATGCAGGAATATTTGCATATTAAGCCAACAAGTCACAAAGAAGGTGCAATGCAAGATGTGCATTGGTCTTCAGGCGGATTTGGATATTTTCCTTGTTATGTAGGTGGAAGCATTAACGCCTCAATGCTAGCAAAAACTGCTAGAGATAAAGGTTTTTTAACTAAAGAGGATATATCTAAAGGAGATTTCAAAAAAATCAAAGAATTCCTGAAAGAAAATATATGGC
>JBEAVG010000128.1:0-2660 GCA_041161045.1 Pseudomonadota bacterium | reverse complement strand
ATTAGGTACTGGTTCTTCTAGAGCTTTAAGGCGTTCAGGTATGGTTCCTGCTGTTGTTTATGGAAATGGCGGAAATAACGCATCAGTATCTATTGAAGAAAAGGAAATTACTAAATTATACCGCAAACATGGTTTTACATCAACCGTGATAGGTATTGAAATAGGCGGTAAAGTTCATAAGGTTCTACCTAAAGCCGTACAGCTTCATCCTATTACTGATTTGGTAAATCATATTGATTTCGTTTATCTAGATAAAGATGTACAAAAAGTTGATGTTCCTATCGTTTTTGAAGGAAAAGAACGAGCTGTAGGTGTTAAAAGAGGTGGATTCTTCAATATTATATTTAGAAAGATTTCTTTGAATTGCCCTTCTAACTCTATTCCTCAGAATATTGTAATAGATGTTTCCAATATGGGTATTGGAGTTTCTATTGTAGCAGATAAATTAAAGCTACCAGAAGGCTGTACTCTCGCAACTAAGTCTAAATTAGTTATAGCATCTATTACAGGTCGCGGTGGTAAAGCTGATGCATCTGAAGGCGCTGGAGAACAAGCAGCTGCTGAAGCATAGTTAGGTAATTATAACAATCTCGAGTCATCTTATTTACATAAGTGAGGCAGTCTCAGTAGTTCCTAAGTGCTTAAATGACATTTAGTTTTTCCTATAATCTTCTGTAGGCATGAAATTGATAAATGCACTGAACTCACTGCTATTGCTTTTTAAACTGAAATTTAACCAAGTTCCGAATTTAACTGAACAAAAGCGACTTATCGGAACTTGCCTTTGCGAACATATTAATTATATGCTTACGCATGCTTCATCCTCAAATCGCATTTGTTCAATTTAATTTGGGATTTGGTATTAGTAATGCTTATAATTGGTCTAGGTAATCCCGGTTTAGAGTATAGAAATACAAGACATAACGCAGGTTTTTGGGCAGTTGATTTTATAGCATCAGAACTTGGCATTACATGGCAAGATGCTTCCAAAATGTCATGCATGATGGCTAGTGGCTTTGTTGGTACAAATAAAGTCGTTTTAATTAAGCCTACTACATATATGAACCTTTCTGGGAATGCAGTATCTTCAGTGCAAAACTACTACAAAATTGCTCTCTCTGATATAATAGTGATTCATGATGATCTTGACATATCTTGTGGATCTATAAAATATAAGCTTGGGGGTGGTAGTGGTGGTCATAACGGCATAAAATCCATAGACCAACATATAGGTAACATGTACCATAGAATTAGAATAGGGATTGGAAAGTCAGAGCATATTGATACTTCAAATTATGTTCTTAGTGATTCGACAAAGCATGAAAGAGAAGCTATTGATAGAGCAATTAGTATAATAGCTAAAAGCCTTCCAGTTATAATAAGTCATGACTTTGAATCTTTTAAACATACTGTTGCTATAGAATCTAAAAAAAGTAGTATAGAATGAGTTTTACAGAGAATCTTGATAAAATTATAGACAAGTACAATGAGCTTTCTGACAAGCTTGCTACTGGAATTTCTGGAGAAGAATTTGTAAAAACATCAAAAGAATTTTCTGACTTAGAGCGGATTGTTGAAAAAATAAAAATATATCAAAAAGCCGTGAGCGAAATTTCAGATCTTAAATCGATTCTTGAATCAGGCGATTCTGAGATGAAAGATATGGCTACAGAAGAATTGATTGAACTAGAAAAAACACTTCCCGAACTTGAGCATGCAGTAAAGATAGCACTCTTACCGAAAGATGCAGCAGATGAAAAAAATGCGATCATAGAAGTCAGAGCTGGGACTGGTGGAGAAGAAGCCGCTTTATTCGCTTCAACCCTATTTAATATGTACCATCGATATGCCGAAAGACATGGTTGGCGTTTTGAAATAATGTCACTCTCTGAAACTGGAATTGGTGGATATAAAGAAGCTTCGGCTCTTATTAGTGGAACTGGTGTGTTCGCAAGACTTAAATTTGAATCTGGAGTTCATAGAGTGCAACGCGTTCCAGATACTGAATCTAGTGGCCGGATACATACTTCCGCTGCTACTGTCGCAGTTCTTCCTGAAGCTGAAGAAGTTGATATTCACATAGAAGAAAAAGATCTACGTATAGATACTTACAGATCATCAGGGGCTGGCGGTCAGCACGTAAATACTACAGACTCTGCTGTTCGTATTACACATATTCCCACAGGAACTGTGGTAACTCAACAAGATGAAAAATCTCAGCATAAAAATAAAGCTAAAGCTTTGAAGATTTTAAGATCTCGTTTATATGATTTAGAAAGAGGCAAAGCAGATGCTGAAAGAGCGGCATCTAGAAAGGGACAAGTTGGTTCAGGTGATAGATCCGAACGTATCAGAACATATAATTTCCCTCAAGGAAGGGTTACAGATCATCGTATCAATGTTACATTGTATAAAATAGATGCTGTTACAAAAGAGGGAGATTTGGATGATATTATTAATGTTCTTATTGCTTCTGATGAGGCTCAGAAACTAGCTGAAAGCACAGAATCCCCCATGAAAGAGTCTTATGTGCCATAATGTTTCTATCTAACTCATCACCAGCTACATTACTCCGCTTGCTCTGATTCACCAGCTAATGCACGCGCATCAGCATCGATACCATCATTAACAGGAGAAAGATGTTGACTATCTTCAGTACC
>JBEAVG010000127.1:0-5376 GCA_041161045.1 Pseudomonadota bacterium | reverse complement strand
GTTATGATGCTAGATATTAATATAGCCTCCATCAAGGCAAGCCTAACGCGTGGCTGGCCCATGGGACTGCTTTGCCTGACTGTATTTATGGTTGATTTGATAGCGATAATATTTCTAGGGTTTAACTCGGAAAGCGCAAATAAAGCTATAGATATAAATATGAATTTAGGAAGTGTTCTAAATATTGGTTCAGTGCTTTATACCAAATATATGCTACAATTTCAGATTGCTGGATTAATCCTTTTTGTTGCTATGGTAGGATGTATCGCCCTCACTCTTCGTCATTTAACTTTCGTACGTAGGCAAAATGTAAGGGATCAGCTAGCGCGAAACAAATCAACAGGCATGCACCTTGCCAAGGTTAAAACTGGCGTAGGCGTTAAGGATATCAAATATTAAATTCAAAACTAAGAGGTCTCCTCTGAAAAATGTCGATTAGGGCGTCGATTTTTGACGAGAGACAGCAAATATTTGGTAAATCAAACTAAATGTTATTATAGTAAGAAGAATTATATAACACATTATATATAGCAAGTTATTCGTTTCATACCATATCCACATAGAGATTGCTGGGATCGTTTTACCTATCACTCCTGCCCCTATGGCATTTGCAATCCCTACAGCAAGATATTTATTATAATTTGGTATTAATTTGGCGCTAATATCGCTATAGAAAAGATTTTGAGGACACATAAATATTACACCCAAAAGAATAATCCAACTTCTTACGAAAGTCACATAAACTAATGAAGATTGAGGCAATAAGTAAAATAAAAATGGAATGGTTAATATCATAAGAGCTAGGCTATACAACATATTTTTTTTGTAAGAAACTTTTTGCAAAGCTGGGCCGCAAAAAAATATTAAAACCATATCTAAAACTATCAAAAAAGTATTTAACTGCATCATTTCTGCAAAAGTAATATCACATACCAGAGGAACTAGACTATTCATTACAATACATGGCAAAGCATAAGTCATATGAGAAAATCCAGTTGAAAAAGATATAGCAAGCATTGGCATAATATATTTTTTCAATGGTACTTTAGTCATGGGCAGATCTCTTGTTCTTGCTATATATTTACTTCCTAATATGTTGATTCTTAAACACCAGACTATACAACCTATTAAACCGCTTAGAGCAAAAAACATCCTCCATAAATATACTTCCCCTGACCAAACTATAAAAGCTGCAATAGCTGATGCCAATATGGAACCAACCATAGATGAACCTTGATATAAATATGATGCTTTATATGCCAACCTCAAATCTTTATTTTCTATAATATATAATTTCGCTATCGCCCCTTCGCCCGCACCAAAAATACCTTTTATTACTCGAACCACAATCAGCAAAAATGGAGCCATACCCCCTATTTCTTTATATTCTGGGATTATAGCCATTATTATAGATCCTATTGAAACACCAATAAGCGATAGATTCAATCCAAACTCTGGTCCATATTTCCTAGCACATTTCCCGAATATTATAGCCCCTAATGGTCTACAGAAGGCAGAGGTTGCAAGAAGACTATAAGCTAGAATTATCTGTACTATGGGATCGTGATTTGGAAAAAATAATGGAGCCATTATAGGCGCTAAAAAAGAATATAAAGCAGAATCAAAATGCTCTATCACATTAGCAATTAGTAGGAAAATATCACGTTTAGAAAAATTTCGCATAAAACGACCCCTGGTTCTTTAAGCCAAGCAGTGTTAAGATGCTATGTATCGTTATAACGAAAGTGTAAATGACATTAATTTTGTCTCACTCTCCCTACGCAGGCATTACCCAGAGCAGGTTATAAGGGTATATCTCAGCCACAAATAATATATATGCAGCACCCCTGGCTTCGAAGTAAATATATAATTATGATAGAACAGAATCAATCTTTTTATGAAGGACCAATTCAAGCATCAAATCCAATCACATCTTTTATTTGACCTAATGTTTCTGAATATACATCCGGCATTTCTTCTCCACGATACCATGATTCGTACTGACTCAATGCAGAACCTAAGACATGATTCTGATCAGGAAATCTTTCAAATATGATAGCCAAGATAGATGTGGTTTGATTATGTATATCTTCGAAAATATTGCTTTCTTGTTCTAGCGGCAAATAATTCTCCTTATGTTTTTCTAGCAAACGTTCTAATATATGTTTCTGAAGTACTGATGGATCTTCTAATTCTATTTTTAGCATATCATTACACAACTCATAATATTTAAAACCATAGCAATCCAAACCATAAAGATGCGTCCATGAATTAATAATCTTGATGCATGTATCTTCAAAAAGCTCATCATCTATTCTCATTCTTAGTGATGTTAAAAAGCTTTCCAATTCAGGTCTTTCAAAATGGTTAGCAACAAGATGGCATATATCTAGTCGTAAAAATTCATGATGATCAACTAACACATTTCGTGGCATTTCAAGAAATCTATCTAAAAGCTCTTGTACTCTTGTTTCTTCATTATGAAGATCTATATCTT
The DNA here is from genome assembly GCA_041161045.1 of Pseudomonadota bacterium. Classification (GTDB taxonomy): domain Bacteria; phylum Pseudomonadota; class Alphaproteobacteria; order Rickettsiales; family Rickettsiaceae; genus CANNRM01. The sequence goes on along the minus strand of JBEAVG010000127.1, from coordinate 2,879 downwards.
CTAATAATCTTCTATGCGCTTCAAATGCTCTAATGCGTATATCCATCTCATTAATTGGCTTTAACACCAATTTTGGTACCGTAATTTTCTCTAGCATGGGTTAAATCTGATAATTTATTATAAATCAAAGCACTTCTTTTATAACGCCTTTCTTAATAAAAATCAACAAAATTTAGCTATGTCACCTAGAAATATTGATATATATTGAATAACAAGAGATTAGGGTTTAGAGATGATAGAAATAGAAGAATTGTCGAAAAAATATTCTGGCCATTACGCAGTAAAGAACGTAAGTTTTAAGATATTAAAAAAGGAAACTGTAGCTATAGTTGGTCCATCAGGCAGTGGTAAATCTACTCTGCTTAGATGTATAAATCAGCTGGAGCTTCCTTCATCTGGAAATATATATATTGATGGCAAAAAGCTACTTCCATCTAGTGCTCGTAGCATAAGAGGCAAAATAGGAATGGTATTTCAGCACTTCAACCTATTTCCTCATATGAATGTTTTAGAAAATCTTACATATGCCCCTATGAGCGTAAAAGGCATGAATCAAGAAAAAGCTAAGACAAAGGCAATAGAATTCTTGCAAAGATTTAACTTAAATCACAAATCACATTTTATGCCTCATAATCTTTCCGGAGGACAAAAGCAACGTGTGGCAATAGCAAGAGCACTTATGATGCAGCCCGAGATAATACTTTTTGATGAGCCTACTTCTGCGCTTGATCCAGAGGTTATAGGAGATGTTGCTGATGTTATAGCTTCCTTAAAGCACGAAATGATATCTATCGTTGTCACTCATCATATACGTTTTGCTAAGGCCATAGCTGATAGGATCATCTTTATGGACCAAGGGCAAATTTTGTGCGACCAAACTAATGAGGAATTCTTTCAAAAGCCTAAGTCTCAGAGGGCTAGGCTGTTTTTAGAAAAAGTTGGAGAGTTTTAGTTCTAATCGGAATAAACAATGTTTATCTCTACCTTATTAGGAATAAACATTGTTTATTCCGATTAGAACTGCTATAATAAGCTCTATATTTTGATGAATTTAATATTATGTATAGTAGATATTTAAATCTAAATTTACCACAAGGGCAGTCTGCATTTTTATGGGGCGCTCGCAAAACTGGTAAATCCACCTATCTAAAAATGATGTATCCAGACTCCGTACGATTCGATTTACTCAACTCATCATTGGAGCTTAAATTTACTAAAGCACCGTGGCAATTTCGAGAAGAAGTACTAAGTTTACCAAAAGAGAAATTGTTACACCCAATAATAGTTGATGAGATTCAAAAGGTGCCGGCTATAATGGATGAAATACATTGGCTTATAGAAAATTCAGAGGCATATTTTATCCTCTGCGGCTCAAGTGTGCGTAAAATGAGGCGTAGAGGAGTCAATATGCTCGGTGGTAGAGCAATAGGATATAATTTCTTTCCATTCGTATATCCTGAAATTAAAGATGATTTCGACCTGCTACTGATCTTCAATCATGGACTCATACCTTCTCATTATACTTCACCAATAGCTAAAAGGTTATTACAATCATATATTAATGATTATCTCTCCTCGGAAATTAAAGCTGAAAGCCTTACTCGTAACCTAGCTGCTTTCAATAGGTTTCTAGACAGCATAACCTTCTCGCATGGAGAAATGATTAATTATTCTAACATAGCGCGCGATGTTGGCATTAGTGCAGATACCGTAAAGGAATATTATAATATATTAGAAGACACTCTGATAGGATATTTAATATATCCATACAGCAAAAAAGCTAGCAGAAGGATTATATCATTCGTGCCAAAATTTTATCTTTTTGATGTAGGTGTAGCAAATAGATTGATACGCAATACAATAAACGGTTTACAAGGAGCAGAAGCTGGTAGGTCCTTGGAGCATTACATCTTCTTGGAATTATATGCATATATTCATCTGAATCATTTAGATCATGCAATAGAATATTGGCGGACCCACACTGGTATAGAGGTTGATTTTATAATTTCTGATGGCCATAATCCTCCTATTCCAGTAGAGGTTAAGATATCATCTAACGTGCACGTAACTGATATGAAAGGATTAAAAATTTTTATGTCTGAATATGGCGTTAAAATGGGATATATGGTATCTATGGAGAACTCCATTAGAACTATTGATATAGACCATGGTAAGATTATAATCTATCCGGTGCGAGATTTCTTAGATCATTTGTGGTCTGGAGATTTGGTTAAATAAACATATCCTTATAAGGGCGCCAAAATGCATAAAAATAATGAAGTAGAAAAATTCACATCTATTGCAGAGAGTTGGTGGGAAACCGAAGGTCCTTTTAAAACTTTACATGAGATAAATCCAACCAGAATGGAATATATTTGCTCTCAAATTAGAGAACACAAAACCATAGATAATCTCAAAATACTTGATGTAGGATGCGGTGGAGGAATAGTTTCCATACCACTTGCAAGACTTGGCGCAAAAGTTACTGGAATTGATGCGGGAAAAGAAAACATAGAGGTAGCGAAGAAATATGCCTCTTCACAAGGCTTAAAAATAGACTATCAAAATATATTACTAGAAGATATCAAAGAAGAATATGATGTTATATTATGCTTAGAAATAATCGAGCATATAGATGATTTAGACAAGTTTTTTAAGTCAGTTTCAGCCAATCTTAAACCCGGTGGGTTGATCATTTGCTCTACATTAAATCGCACCTTAAAAGGCCTTGCTCTAGGTATCATTGCTGCAGAATATATACTAAGATGGGTTCCTCAAGGTACTCATAACTTTAATAAATTCGTAAAACCATCAGAACTCAATGATTTTTTAGAAAAAAACGCAATAAAAGTTATAGATATCTCCGGGATGAGTTATAA
>JBEAVG010000072.1:0-3969 GCA_041161045.1 Pseudomonadota bacterium | reverse complement strand
GTATTACATCAGCCCTATGAGCGCCTTTGTCTCCATGATGTCCTTGATATATTACGAATGCATTGTCAGATACTTCTATTTCATCGGCTCCAAGTAGGTATATTACTTTGGATTTTTTGGCTATTTCTTTAGCTGAAAGTCCGCCTTTGCCAGGTGTAAAGCCGACATCAATAGCGCCAACTGTTGATGCGTGATTGTGAAGTATATTAAACCCATTCCAATCCTTGCGTATTACATTATATTTTTTGCATAATTCATAAATTTGTGAGAGTAGGGCTATTCCGTCTTTGCGCGCATAAACCCCATCACCTATTATGACAATAGGGTTTGTGGCGTTTGATAAGAGTTTTTTATCTATATCTGATAGATTTGAGCCTAGTTCTTTTATCGAATATGTTTGGTTAGTAGAAGATCCTATGTAAAAAACCTTTAGTTTCCCTTTGCGTACTCTTTGGCCTATTCGGGCGTTAAGTACTGGTGCTACTTTGCGAGGATTTGCTCCTATAAGTAAGCATACATCTGCTTGATCAATTCCAGAAATTCCGGTATTAAATATATAGTTACCGCGATGAGAGTAATCTAGCTTATAATCAAATTGATTAAAGTCTGTATTTGTAGAACCTAATTGATTCATCAACTCTTTTAATAAGAACATGGATTCTACATCTACAAGTGTTCCAGATATTGCTCCTATTTCTTTTGGTGAATGTTTGGAAAGTTCTTTTGAAACTTTTGTTATGACTTCTTCCCATGTTGAGGGAACTAACTTACCATTTTTTTTGATATATGGAGTATCAAGGCGTTGATTCTTTAGCCCATCGCATGCAAATCTTGTTTTATCTGATATCCACTCTTCATTTATATCATCATTTTCTAGAGGGAGGATCCTTATTACTTCTAGACCTCTTGTGTCAACGCTTATGTTAGATCCTAGTGAATCCATAACATCAACGGATGGGGTGTGTTTTAATTCCCAGCTACGAGCTTTGAAAGCTGAAGGTTTTGAAGTTAATGCTCCAACTGGACAAAGGTCTATTATATTAGCAGAAAGCTCAGATGTTAAAGTCTTATCTAGATAAGTTGTGACCTCCATATGTTCCCCTCTGCCGATAGAGCCAATTTCTTCAACTCCAGCTATGTCAGTTGCAAAACGGACGCATCTCATGCAATGAATACAGCGGGTCATTTCCGTTTTAACAAGGGGCCCCATGTCCTTTTCGACTACAGCTCTTTTTGCTTCATTATATCTGCTTTTTCCAGAACCATATTTGAAGGCTTGATCTTGTAGGTCGCACTCTCCGCCTTGGTCACAAATAGGGCAGTCTAGTGGGTGATTTATGAGTAGAAACTCCATTACTCCTTCACGTGCTTTTTTGACTTTTTCTGTATTAGTGTGAACTATCATACCTTCAGAAATAGGCATAGCGCAGGATGCTACAGGCTTTGGCATTTTTTCTACTTCTACTAGGCACATTCTGCAATTGCCAGCAATTGCGAGGCGTTCGTGGTAGCAAAAATGTGGTATTTCGGTACCAGCCATTTGGCAGGCTTGAATTATAGTTAAGCCATTTTCGCACTCAACTTCTTTTCCATCGATTATAACTTTAGGCATGATATTTTAAGCATGTATTTGATTATGCTCGAGATTACTAAAGAATAAACATTCTTGCAAGTCCAAACCTATATAGCCAAACAAAACTATTTGAAACTTTAACCTTTATGCTGTAGAATCAGCGCATGGTTTTAAAACATGGAGTATAAAAATGCTAAAAATTAATACAAAGAAAGCTTTGTTTATCCTGTCGGGATTAGTTTTGATAGCTATTGCTGTAACATTTGGGCGTACCTATAACGCTCATGCTGCTAAAGCTGGTCAAAAATTCGGTGACTGGTCTGTAGTTTGTGAGAAAGAAAATAAAAAAGATGTGTGTTTCTTATCTCAAGGAATTACAGCTAAGGATGAGAAAAATAAAGACAAGGTTCTTCCTATAGCAGAATTCAGGATTGGTTATTTTGCTGGATCAAAAGAATTGAAAATGCTTCAAATACTTCCTTTTGATATGAGTCTGCAGGCCGGAACAAATATCATAATAAACAAGGACAAAATTATTGCACCTGGTAAGTTTACAGTGTGTAAGCCTTTTGGATGCGTTGCTGTGGCTGGTCTTGGTGAGGTGATAGAAGATGTGTATTCTGCTACAGGTGACTTGTTTATTGCAATGATAAATTCAGAAGGTAAACAGGTTAATATACCTTTTTCTAACAAAGGTTTGAAAGAGGGTTTAGAAGCCTTAAAATAGTATTTTTATGATACTAGACATTGTAAATAATAAGAATTTTATTAAGGGTAGGTGGGTTAGTTCTCCATCTACCCTTTTTGTTTATAATCCTGCAAATCGTGATCTTGTCGGGCATGTACCAAGTTTGAATGAAGCAATGATTGCTTCTGCTATAGATGCTGCATGTGAGGCCCAGAAATCATGGAAAGACACAGATGCTACGTATCGTTCAGAATTGCTTATGAATCTATATCAGCTGATATTGGATAATAGGGAAGAACTTGCTGAAATAGTTGTTTTAGAAAATGGAAAGATCTATCAAGATGCTTTATCTGAGATTAACTATGGCGCGGAGTTTGTAAAGTGGTTTGCTGAGAAAGCCTTAAATATAAGAAATAGTGAAGTAGATGGAGTAAAGCCAGGGCAAAAAATAGTTACCAACTATGAACCAGTAGGCGTTGTAGCGGCTATTACTCCTTGGAATTTTCCAAATGCAATGATTACTCGTAAAATTTCTCCAGCTCTTGCGGCCGGATGTGCGCTTATACTTAAGCCATCTGAGTTTACTCCATTTTCTGGTTTAGCTATAGCTCATTTAGCAGAAAAGGCTGGGTTTCCAGCTGGGGTTATGAATGTAGTTACTGGAGATGCTAAGGTTATTGCGCATGCTTTATGTGACGATTTTAGAGTCAGAAAGCTTAGTTTTACTGGTTCTACAGAAGTAGGGAAACTTTTATATCAGAATTCATCAAAAACATTAAAGCGTATCTCTCTTGAGCTTGGTGGTAATGCGCCATTTATAATACATGAGGATGCGGATTTAACACTTGCTTTAGATAGTCTTATTTCTGGAAAATTACGAAGTACTTCTCAGGCCTGCACTTCGCCAAATAGAATTTTCTTACATAATACTATTCATGATAATATGATATCTTCTATCGCTGAAAGATTGGAGAAAATCAAATGTGGTGTAGACATAGGTCCTCTTATAAATCAAAAAGCAGTAGAGAAAGTAGAAAGGTTGTTGCGTGATGCTTTATCTAAAGGGGCGCAGATAATCTTGGGAGGCAAGAGGGATAAGGGGACCTATTTTGAACCTACACTTCTAGTGGGTTGTAATGATAAAATGGATATTTTTAGAGAAGAAATTTTTGCTCCTGTAATTGCTTGTTATAAATATGATGCTATAGATGAGGTTATAGAGCGTGCTAATAATACAGAATACGGCCTTTCTTCATATATTTTCACAAATTCTAAATCTTGTATAGAGGAGCTTACGCGTGGCCTTGATTTTGGTATGGTAGGTGTAAATACAGGAATAGTTTCCAATTATAAAGGTGCTTTTTCTGGGCGTAAATGTTCTGGTTTCGGTGTTGAGGGCTCAGAATTAGGTATTTATGAATATCTGAATACGAAATATCTTTGTGTTGAGTCTCATGGCAAAAATGCCGATTAGGGCCTAGAGTATAGAGTTCTTATATTATCCTTTACCCCATCTTTCTATGGGGCAAAGGATAATTAATCTCTCGTGAAAAATGTCGATTAGGGCAGAGGGTTTCGCGTCCTTAAGCTCCTCAAATATCACGTATATGTTGCGGTGCTCGGACTGCTCATCTCCTACTACTCGTCTATTTTTGACAAGATACAGCAAATCTTCCCCTAGTATTTTTAGTTTTTAAGTTATTCTACT
>JBEAVG010000043.1:0-6148 GCA_041161045.1 Pseudomonadota bacterium | reverse complement strand
AAGGAGTATGGCTATAAGTCTTATATAGCGTGACTCGGCAACCATTTTAAAACTTTCTTTTAAACCCATCTTTTGTTTCTTGGCTTTGAATTCTATCTCATCCGCGTTAGTAATTTTTTTATTTAATAGCCAAAAAGTAAATATTCCTATAACCCCTAATACAAGAACTACACTTAACACTAGTTGAACAGAGATTACCGTTAGAGATTCAGATTCTAGACCAAGAGAATTTTTTACTATGTTGCTTAGATTGATAAGATTTTCTAAAAATTGCCCGGAAAGATAAAGGCCTGTTTGACCTAAAAGGCCGAATAAAGTGTAAAATCTCTTTGATTCTTCAACAGTGGTAACGCTATTTACAAATTGCCAGAATAAAAGCGCAAAAACCGTATTAGGCCATAGTTCTGCCATTATATAAAAAAGTGAAAATCCCCATTTTGACCCTATCAAGATAACCCATTTAAAATGAGGAAAACTAAGTATTAATGCATCAGAAGCATCTTTCTGCAAATGCAAAGCTTCATGGTTTGGAAAAATGAAAAATGCAAACACTCCAAAAAACAATATAAAACTGGACATCAGTATGTAAAATACATTTTGTGGTTTAAATACGGATATCAATTTCACATATACAACCGCCATTAGTATTGCAGCCGGCATTACTCCCCAAAATTTTAGGAAAGAAAGCATTTCTGCTCCTATCATTGTCGTTACAATGCTATCTTTTTCTGCTCGTATTAAATTTTGTATAAAAAGTATACAAAACATCAAAAGAGTTGTTAGAAGAAATCTTGAAGTTTCATGCCTGTGTATAGGCCAAATATATTTAAAAATAAAAGATGGTTCAGCTGAGAGTGCCTCAGATGTTGGTTTTTTAATTTGTGTGGAAGTCATTCGCTTGTCCTAACCTAATATGGATCGTATTTACCTACCGGCTAGGACCAAATTGTATCAGTGTAATAATGCTATGTCAACAAGTTTTGGTTTTTAATATATTGGATTCTTGAAAAAATGATGTATATTCCTTTGCTAATTTGTAAATTTAATGAGGATGAATTATGGGTGCATGTTTTTCGTGTGTAGAAAGAGATATAGAGGTTGATATACCTAATAGGCTAAATTCGGCTTTTAAAAAACTCTATAAAGGTGATGTATCGTCATCTGAGCAGTTTGCAAGACTAGGTTTAGAAGCTCTCCAAAATAAACAATTTGAATATGCAGTAGAAGCATCTATAGGATTATACTTAAGTCGACAATATGATGACAAGGAAACAGCACTTAATTTTCTAAGAAATTCATATGCAGATCTTAGGAAAGAGAATCTAATAAAATGTTATATAGCTATAGCAAAAGGAGATAATGATACTGCTGTTTTTAAAGAAATTTTAGGTTATGAGTTTGTTAACGATATTGCAACAACTGATATAGAAAATTCAGCCCCTGGCGCAGGATCATTTACTAACGATTTGGCAATAGCAATTTCTTATTTTCATAACAAACAATTTGACGATGCATTATCCTTTTGTGAAAGGATTCTAGAGAGAGATGATATATACAAATATCGCTCTATACAGATTAATTTACTCAAAGCTCAAATTCTATTTGAAAAAAGTGATTATACTGAAACAAATCTCACTCTTGAAGAGATGCCAAGCAAGTTTCATAATTATCCAGAGATACAAATATTAAAATCAAAAATTGCATTTTATCTAGGAGATGTAGATGAGGCTCTTAGCGTTTCAACTAGTTTAAGCCAAAAATACCCTAATAGTGTTATAATAAATGATCTTCATAAAACATTCAGTTCAGAAGATTTAGGAGTTAACGAAGCAAAAGAACTCGGAAGTTTTAGTATAACAGAGTCGGAGATATAGAATTATAAAGTCTTATGTGCTAAATGTTCGCAAAGAAGTTTAATCTGGTTTTAAGACTAGGGACTCTATACCCTCTGCACTAATCAGCATTAGACATAAGACTATAAGATATCATTTTGGAGGCCAGGGACGGAATCGAACCGACGATAGAGGATTTGCAGTCCACTGCATTACCACTTTGCTACCCGGCCATATGTGGAGTAATTATTTCTATAACATTTTTAAAAAAAATCAAGAAATTTATCCCACTAAGAGAAGTTATTTTGTCTTATGTGCCAAATGCTTACAGAGGCTATTTTCTAATCTCTTTCGCCTGGTAGATTAAGGCAATACCCCCCAGACCTCACAGTCTTTATCAGAGGTGGCTCATCATCACGCAACTTTACCAATGTTCTTATCCTATTAACATGGACATCTACAGTTCTTGGTTCTATTACCTTGCCATACCCCCAAACACTATCTATTATTTGTTGTCTTGAAAGAATAGTTCTTGGAGCCTGCATCAACATTTGCATGATTTTAAACTCTGTTGGACCAAGATGTATGCTTTTATTTCCACGTTGTACTTTGTATGTAGCCAAGTCCATAGATAAATCTTTATAACGTATGATTTTATCTTGAAAAACTGGATTAGATTTTCTAAGTAGGGATTTTATACAAATCATCAATTCGTTAGGTGTAAATGGGCGGTAAGCAAATTCTACTAGTGGCCCAGTAAATTTTTCATATGAAGCTTTATCTTCACCTTCTTCCAGTAATATCACAATAGGCGCCTCGGAATTTTTGGAGCGACTAGAAAACTCCTGCCGTATTTTTTCAATATTACTTACTCCTATCTTGGAGCTTGCTATTATTACATTTGGTATGCCATTAGCAAGTTCAGATAATGCTATTTCGGTAGTTTCAGCTCTTGCGACTGAAAACCAGTACCTCTCTATTGTATTACAAAGTGTATTACGAGTAAATTCGTCATTCTCTATGACTAAGATTTTTGGTGGTAGTTTTTCAAACATATCCTAGTATCCGATATTATTTTAGTATTGCTATGCACTTATAAGTATGACCCAAAAGATCGTGTGTATTCTATAACCATCACTCCCATTATACAAGCTAAAATTCAACTTATCGCCATGAGACTCATTCAAAATTATAATAATTGAGCTATTTTTTCACTGTCTAGAACTAAATATAGATAACAGAATCACTAAATGTTTAGACTCAAAGCAGAGCGTCGCAAACTCTAACCTCACAAAGCTCTATAGTTAGAATTCTCTTAATGACACTGAGCCTTAGTTATGAGGCAATAAGAAAAATATTAAAGATAATACTTGAAATTTGGTAAGAATGCTGATATAAAAACCCTATTTCAATTTGTGGTAAGCCCTAAGGAGCGAATTTTATGCCTTTATATGAATCAGTTTTTATCGTGCGTCAGGAAGTTTCTTCTCATGATGTTGATAGGATTATGGATGGTTTTATTGATGCCGTTAAAAAAAATGACGGTAAATTAGTAAAACATGAATATTGGGGTATGAGAAATCTTGCCTACGAAATTAATAATAATCGTAAAGGGCACTATGTTATGCTCGCTCTAGATGCTCCGGTATCTGCAATAAAAGAAATGGAGCGTAAAATGAAATATAGCACAGATTTGTTACGTTTCATGACATTCCGTGTTGACTCTATTAGCGACGAACCATCACCAATTTTAAAAGGTAAGTCCTATGACACAGAAGAAGTTGTTGATGTGACAGTAACTAGAGAAGCTATATAATTGAATTATTAAGGATAGAATATGTCAGAAGAAATACAAAATAGAAGCGCAGACGCGTCAGCAACAAAGAAAGTCTTCTTTAGAAAGCGCAAAGGATGCCCTCTTTCAGTACAGGGAGCTCCTGAGATTACATATAAGAATCCGAATATGCTTTCCAAACTGATTTCTGATGGCGGTAGAATTCTTCCTAGTAGAATTACTAATGTTTCTGCTTCTAATCAAAGAATCCTAAAACGTGAAATAAAGATTGCTAGAGTTCTTGCTCTTCTTCCTTTTGTTTCTAATAACGTAAAATAGAGAGACTGCAATGAAAATTATCCTTTTAAAACACAAACGTGGTCTTGGTAAAATTGGTGATGTTGTCACTGTGAAAGATGGATTTGGTCGTAATTATCTTATCCCGCAGGGGATTGCTCTAAGAGCTACTCCTATTAACATGGAGATAATTGAATCCCAGAAGGGCGAGCTTGAAAAGCAAAATGAATCAGCTCATAAAGAAGCGGTTTCTGCTAATACAAAGATTTCTGGTAAGGACTTCTCTTTTGTAAGGCAATGTGCTGATGATGGAAGGTTGTTTGGTTCTGTTTCGGCTAAAGATATTGCCCAAGCCTTGTCTTCAAAAACAGGTATTGAGGTAAGTCACTCTAATGTTTTCCTACAACATCCTATAAAATCTTTAGGAATTTATGAAGTGCAGGTTTCCTTGCATGCTAATGTTGAGTGTAATGTTTTGATTAACGTTGCTCGTTCTGAATCTGAGGCGCAAGACGCTCTTGCTGAGCATAAATCACCTAAAGCTTCAGATGAAGCTGCAGCTTAAGGCATTGTGAGTGTATCCTTGATTAATGTTTCTGTATCACGCTAGAAAAACTTCGATTCAGCTCTTTAAAACAAACCCGTGATACCTATCTTGCGCTGCTGAGAATAATGCAAGTCTTGCGTATAATTATGCGGAAGTACTAAAAAATTTGCAATAATAGCTTTGTGTTATAATGGGTGGTTAGCTCAGCTGGTTAGAGCACTACGTTGACATCGTAGAGGTCGGTGGTTCGAGTCCACTACCACCCACCATTAGAAATAATCCCCCTGTAAAAAATGCCGATTATGGCGTCTATTTCTGGCAAGAGACAGAAAGTTTTCCCCTAGTATTTTCAGTTTTCAAGTTATTCTACCAGGGGAAATTCGCTTTAATCTTTGACCTATAAAACCAGATTAAATATTCTTTGTGAACATCTAGCGCATAGGACTAAATTCTCACTTCTACTCTTCAAATGCTCCTATAGTTTCAACTGAACGATCAAATACTACACTATCACCTAGAGATAACAATATCTTAGCGGATTCATAGATTGTTTGGGGTGTTTCAACTAATTCTTCTTTTGGTAATATGTCACGATATTTTTTTAATTCAGATCTTATTTTAGTTTCAATATCTAAACCAGAACGTGTGCAGGCTTTTGTAATTTTTGGAACTAAATCAGGTTCTATAGTTTTTAAAAGATCTTTGTAATAATATAAACTATTTATAGCTTTATCTATATCTATACCAGCGCCAGCGATCATGGTGATTATATTTCCTAATGAAAAATTGGTTTTAGAAAGAGAGAGAAGTTTATCTGCATTCTGATAAATAGAATTTATCGCATCTCCAACATTTATACCTATACCATGAAGCATAGCGCTTACATTCTCCCCACTGAACCCTTTACTAATCAAACTATTAATCTTTGGGATATCTTGATACAGTACTTTGATTGCTGTCTTAATCAACTCAACTTGTCGTAGGTTTGTAGCTCCAGCTGCTGAATGTAGAATTGAGGATATATTTTGAGGTGCAAGAACTTTTTGTTCTATTAATGCTTCTAAATATTGTAAGGATTCATCGCATAAAAGTTGACTTAGTTTGCTTTCTAGCTGTTTTACGCCAGCTTTGTTCAAAATGGAAGACAGATTACTTACACTAAACCCAAGAGAGAGAATTTTATTAATACCTTCTATTTTACTCACAAGTTGTGTTTGTATAAAATCAAAAGTTTTATGAACTAATTCAGTTGTTCCATATATGGAAGTAATATTAATTGCGCTAAATCCTAATTCTTTTAATTTAGAATCTATTTCGAAATTAGAAGTATCATACTTAGAGTGTTTTGCTTTACCCGATTCTTGACTACCAGCTTTTCTTTTATAAGAATAACCATGGGGTATACTAAATCTCTCTTATAAGCTTTTAGGACTTTCTGACTGTGTAATTATGGGATTTGGAGTGTTAGGTTGAATATTTTCTGATGTCATTGCGTGGCCATATTATTAATTATATACCACAAAAAAATACTTTATTTTTAAAAAATCGTCAAGAACTATTAACCTATTACCTTGTGGTATATTCAAGTTGTTCACTTTTGTGTAGGCAGAATAGTTATAAGGATGTGGTTTGGACTGTCACTTATTCAACATTAATTTAAGAAATAGGATCTCTATATTATAGTGTGAATGTTATCAC
>JBEAVG010000024.1:0-10256 GCA_041161045.1 Pseudomonadota bacterium | reverse complement strand
GTTTTATAATAAACTAGAGAACTAGATTTATCAATAACTTAAAGTTACTAAGACATGGGACATTCTCACATACATACAGAAGAAAATTTGGCAATATTAAAAAGCGCACCTTATGCTTCTGTTGGAGTGGCTTTGGTAATATGTTTTATAAAAACCTACTGTTGGACTCAAACAGAATCAAGTTCTGTATTCGCATCCTTGATAGATTCAATACTTGATATTTCAGCTTCTCTGATAAATCTAATAGCGCTTAGAATGGCCCTAGCGCCACCAGATAATGAACATAGATTTGGTCATGATAAGATAGAAGACTTAGCAGTATTCGGTCAATCCGTCATGATATCGATATCAGGTTTATTTGCATTTTATATTTCTTTTAAAAATTTACTAACATCACACAATGCCTCATACCCAGATATAGGAATAGCTGGACTAGTTCTTTCATCAATATTGACTGTTTTTCTTTTAATGTACCAATCGTTTGTGATCAAAAAAACAAAATCTAGAATAGTCACCGCAGATAAGCTACACTATCTTTCTGATCTTTTTACAAATATAGTTGTTATCGGATCACTTTACTTAAGCAATAAAATTTTATTCTTGGATTCAGTTGTTGGTATGTTAATAGCAGCTTATGTTATTCATAGCTCATATCAACTTCTATTGAGCGCAATAAAAAATCTTGTAGACGAAGAATTCAGCGCAGAAGATAGGAGAAAGGTTTTGGACTTAATAGCTACAAGACCTGAAATACAAGGCGTACACGATATGAAGACAAGGTTTGCTGGCAGCAAGCCCTTTATACAATTCCATCTAGAAATGGATGGGGAAATGACCCTTAATGCGGCTCATAAAATTAGTGACGCAATAATGCACGATATAAAAAAAGCATTTCATGGTGCTGAAGTTATAATACATCAAGATCCTGATGGACCAGAGCCTGATATAGAATATAGAGAAAAACTAAGGTAAATACATAACATGAATTTTGATAATAGCTACATGCGCACAGCTTTAGAGAATGCATTATACGCACAAGTAAGTGGAGAAATTCCCGTTGGTGCAGTAATAGTGCAAAGGAGATCTGGACAAATAATATCATCAGGTTATAATCTTGTAGAGACTGAGTGCAATCCTACTAAGCATGCTGAAATGATTGCAATTGATGGAGCCTGTAAAGCGCTAAAAAGCAAAAACCTCAGTGAATGTGATATGTACGTTACTCTAGAGCCTTGTGCGATGTGTAGCGCCGCAATATCTCATACAAGGATAGGAAGATTGTTTTATGGAGCTTCAGACTCAAAACAAGGCGCTGTAGAGCATGGCCCTAGGTTTTTCACTCAAAGCACATGTATGCATAGGCCTGAAGTTTATGATGGGATTATGGCCGAAGAAGCAAGAACTTTGCTTAAAACTTTTTTTGAACATTTAAGAAACAATTAGGAGATTGTGTTATGTTTTTTATTACCGGTATTTTTGTTGTTGGACTCTCGATAGTATTGAGCTATCTATACGAAGGTGGAAATCTCGCTCTGTTATGGCAACCTGCAGAGATAGGAATAATTGTTGGCGTTGGTATAGGGTCAGTTCTCATTTCAACACCGCAACATAACTTGAAATACGCCATCAACTCTCTTGGCAACCTATTCAATGGTTCTCCTTATAAAAAAGAGCATTATCTTGATTTACTCTTATTCTTTTTTAATGCTACAAGAATAATGAAAATCAAAGGACTTGTGGAGATAGAAAATCACATAGAACACCCTGAAAGCAGTGAACTATTTAAGCTTTCTCCTTCAATTATAGAAAACACTTCAGTCCTAGAATTCATTAGAAGCAACCTAAGGCTTATAATTATGGGTGTGGATCAGCCACATCAAATGGACCAAATAATGGAGCATGAAATAGAAGTTGAGTACGATATTTACAGCATGCCTTCTAAAATTTTCCACCAACTCGCAGACTCTCTTCCAGCTCTTGGTATCGTTGCTGCTGTACTTGGCGTTATAATAACTATGCGCTCTATTGCAGAACCACCTGAAGTACTTGGTGCTTTAATCGGAGCAGCGCTTGTCGGAACATTTTCTGGTGTGTTGCTTTCATATGGTTTTGTAGGGCCCATAGCATTTTTCTTAGGACGCTATGCTATATATCAAAGCAAATATATAGAGTGCATTAAAATCGGAATTCTTTCTTATCTCCAAGGTACTCCTCCAGTGGTATTAGTAGAATTCATGCGCAAAAATGTACCTCTAACATTCAGACCTTCTTTCCACGAAGTAGAAGTGCTTATAGCAGCAAACACAATTAGAGTAAGTAATTAGGTTGTTTTATGAAATCTAAACAAAAAGAAATCATAATTTATAAAAAACTAAAGAATAAAAGCGAAGCACCACATCATGCTGGTATGTGGAAAGTTGCTTATGCCGACTTCATCACTGCTATGATGTGCTTCTTTTTACTAATGTGGCTCATTAGCACTACTCCTAAAGATAAGCTTGAAGGACTTGCTCAATATTTTGCAAATAAACAAAGCAAAGATTCTGATGTGGGAGAAGAAGATGGAAACGACCATGGGTTATCTAAAAAAGCTCAACCAAAAGAACTTTTAAACAGCACATCTGGTGAACAAATTTTTGAATCTGATAAATTTAATCTATTATCTGCAGAGGATAAGCAAAGTTTCATAAATACTATGAATAATATTAAACAAGATCAGGTGCTACAAAAATTCTCTGAAAATATAGTTTGGGATATTACGTCTGAAGGTCTAAGGATACAAATAACAGATACAAACAATAGACCAATGTTTCGCCCCAATACATCAGAACTTGCACCATATATGAGAGATATATTAAATGCAGTTGCCAATATGATAAAAAACTATCCTAATTACGTTGCTATTGCTGGGCATACTGCTTCTATACAAAATACTGAGACGAATAGCATAGATTACTGGGGCCTTTCAGCCCTAAGAGCTAACGAAGTTCGTAAATTCATATCTGGGATCGTAAAGTCAGATCAAGTTCTTCGCATCATAGGTAAGGCTGATACAGAACCAATGTCTTCGGATAATCCTTATAGCCCTCAAAATGCTCGTATTACTATCACGCTACTGAAAAATGGATCTGTGAGTAAATATCAGCAATCAGTACCAGAAAAGGTTTTTGGACCGAAGTCAGCTAAATAAGGCTCTTTATGAAACATATTCGTATTATTGGGCCAGCTGGGATAGTTACAGATCGAAACCCAGAAACTGTTCTACAACAAATAGTAGATTTTTTGGAGAGTCATAGATTTAAGGTCTCAGTGCAAAAGGATATATTTGCCTCCCCTCTTCTGCCATATCATGCCAACACTAAAGAAAAAAGGATGAATGGTTTTTTAGAAGCACTATCAGATATTGAAGTAGACATAATATTACCATTTCGGGGAGGCTCCGGCTCTGCACCTCTTGCTATCGCTGCTATGGACAAAGCGCCAAGCAGCAACAAAATTTTACTGGGATTTAGCGATATAACTTCACTACATTTACTATTTAACCAACATTACAAATTAAGCTCCATTCATTGCCCCGTAGGCACATCTTTAATGCGCATGCCTAATACAATCCATCAAATTATAGAAGTTCTCTCTGGAAAGAAGCAAACTCTTCCTCTTAAGGCAATTAACAACTTAGCACAAGAATCCGCAGAAATTTCTGGTGAACTAGTTGGTGGTAATTTAACGATTTTTGCTACTATGATTGGAACAAAACTCTCTCCTGAAACTAAGGGCAAGATTCTTCTTTTTGAAGATATAAGAGAAGATGGATACAAAATAGATCGAACTCTGACCCATCTTGAGCTTGCAGGATTATTAGATGATATTAAGGCTTGTGTTTTAGCTGATTTTACAGAAAGTGATAAGGATTTAGATTTTGCTATAAATAGTTTTGCAGCACGAAGTAATTTCCCAGTTTTTAGAGCTGAAGGCATAGGTCATGGTGAAGTTAATATACCCGTAGTTCTAGGCAATATTGTCTCCATCAAAAATCATTCATTAGAATATTCCCTAAAGTAAAGCTATGCTCATAAAAATAGGCACAAGGGCAAGCAGATTAGCCCTAATACAAGCTAGAATTGTCGCAAATAAAATACCCTTTGAATGCGAAATAGTACCTATTAAAACCTCAGGTGATCTAGAAATTTCAAAACCACTATATGACTTAGGCGGCAAAGCTTTATTTATCAAAGAGCTAGAAGATGCACTTCTTACTGGTAAAATTGATATAGCAGTACATTCACTTAAGGATGTACCAGGAATATTGCCTCAAGAATTCACATTAGGCGCAGTACTAGAAAGAGAAGATCCACGAGAGGTACTTATTTCCAAATCCGCATCATCTATTTCAGAATTACCACTAGGGGCAGTTGTAGGCACATCATCCCCTAGAAGGATTGCGTATTTAAAACATATACGTCCTGATATCAAGATAGTTAATATCAGAGGTAATGTTGAAACTAGATTTAGCAAAGTATTCAATAATGAAATAGATGCCACAATACTTGCATATGCTGGCCTAAAAAGACTTGGAATGATAGATAATGAATTATGCAAAATTATTAGTCCAGAAGAGATAATACCAGCAATAGGTCAAGGTGCAATATCTATAGAAGTTCTAAAGTCTCGCAAGGAAGAATTTATCGATATATTTAATATTCTAAATCATAAACAAACTTCAGATATGATAGTATCTGAACGTGCTTTTCTAGAGCATCTTAATGCAGATTGTAAAACGCCGGCCGCAGCTTATGCTAGATTGAATGGACCAGAAGAAATGATTATAGATTTTATGCTGGCTGATGATAAAATGGAGAATCTCAAGACTTCCCAAGTAATATGCAGTATAGAAAATGCTTATAATGTAGGTATGAAAACCGCAAAAAAATTAAGCACGAGCTAGATATGAGAATCGCAAAAGCTATTAGCGAAGCTGGAATATGCTCAAGACGTGATGCTGAAAAACTTATATTACAGGGACGTGTTTCTATAAATGGCACCTTGCTGGAGTCACCAGCGATAAATGTAACAGATAATGATTTAATCACTATAGACGGCAAAGAACTCCCTAAAAAAAATCCATTGCGAATATGGTTATATTACAAACCTACTGGTGTAATTACTACTCATAAAGATCCTCAAAATCGACCCACTGTTTTTTCTCTATTGCCTAAAAATATGCCCAAGGTCATATCAGTAGGTAGATTAGATATTATGAGCGAGGGGCTCCTTATACTAACTAATTCTGGTGAATATTCTAGAAGGCTAGAACTCCCTTCAAGCAATATAAAACGTGTATACCATGTTCACTGCTATGGAGTACTCGATTTCGATTTATTATCCAAAACAACACAGGGTATTACTATAAAAAAAGAATATTTCAAACCAACAAGGATCGAAATAATTTCCACGAAAAACAACAACCATATTATAGAAATAGAACTGACTGAAGGCAAAAATAGAGAAATTAGAAAGATCTTCGCTAACTTCGACTTAAAAATCAAAAAATTACTGAGAATTCAATATGGAGATTTCAAGCTAGGCAATCTAAAACCCGGAGAAATTTTAGAGATAGCATGTTGAATTTTCACGAGATACTACCTAACTTCTATCATCTTTATTTCTATCTTTGTCTATTTTAGTTTTCCTTGGTAAAATTTTTTGACTCTTAAGGGTTTCTTTAAGCTCATCATGGCCACCTATAAATTTATTGCCTATGAAGATATAAGGGGGCTCTTTATGCGCAGTCTGCCTTCTAATAAGCATATGCTGTTTTGGATTCCAAGAGAGATCAATTTCCTTGTATTTGATATCATTCTCTACCAGTTCTTCCTTTACTTTCCTACACTTCTCGCAGCTATTTTTAGTGGTGTATATGAAAACATTATGAATCTGATGTGCGACACCAGAATCATCATTACCACTCCCAATAGCAGAACTGCTTAAAAAAACAGCCCAGAGTAGAAAAACAGGGCGCGCAAAAAAATAAAGGTGGGCCATAAATATACTCAAAGCATGTATTAAGTAATACAGCTATAAACTATATCATACCCAAAGTACGAATTTTAGCTTTAAAATGGACTTCATTTTGCGACATCACTGCAGTAGAAGGGCGAAAACGCTCTAGAATCGAGCGCACATAAGGCCTTATTGTAGCACTAGTCATCAGTATAGGAATACTGCCTCTAAGAGCTTGTTCATCATAGATTTTTTTAACTTTATTGACAAACTCTTGCATTCTTGAAGGAGGCATTACCAATTGTTTATCATCCACATCTTGGACTAAACATTGAGCAAATGCGACCTCCCACTCATTAGAAAGAGTAAGAATAGGGATAAATCCATCATGATTAGTGTAAGCGTGGCAAATTTGTCTCGCAAGTCTCATACGTACAAGCTCAGTAATAGAAACTAGATTTTTTGTTGTAGCAACCGCATCAGCTGTAGCTTCTAATATAGCAGGCAAATCTCTTATAGATATAGACTCTGCCAGAAGGTTATGTAACACCTTCTGCAAGGTAGATATTGTTACTATATCAGGCACGACATCCTTAACTAGCTTCTTATGTTCTTCACCTATATCATCAAGCATTTTTTGTACTTCTGTGTAAGACAGCAACTCAGTCACATTCTCTTTTACTACTTCAGTTAGATGAGTAGTAATTACGGTAGAAGGATCTACTACCGTATAATTTTTAAACAGAGCTTCATCTCTATGCACAGGATTGATCCACTTAGCAGCAAGGCCAAATGTAGGCTCTTTTGTATCAATACCAGGTATTGATATAGGCTCGCCCTTAGGATCCATTATAAGTATCTTATCAGGCAAAACCTCACCTTGAGCAGTATCTAGCTCCTTTACCCTAATCAAATAAGAATTGTTTGGCAGCTGCAAATTATCTTTAAGCCTTACAGAAGGCATAACAAAACCATAATCCTTCACCATTTGCTTACGAAGAGCTTTTACCTGATCCGCAAGACGATGGCCTTGTTGTGAATTAAGCAGAGTTAAAAGACCATATCCCAATTCTAAGGTAATTTGATCCATAGCAAGATTACTTGCTTTATCGCCAGCAGCATCTGTAGCTTCTATCTGCTTTGAGTTTGATAATTTTGCTTCTTTTTGTGCATTATCTAACTTAACCAAGTGAAGTATATATGATACTGATCCTAGAGTTAAGGCAAGAATAAAAAATGGAAAAAATGGTAAACCTGGCATAACAGACATAAGAGCTGTAACACCTGAAGTAACCGTTAAAGCTTGTGGATATTTACTCAACTGACCAAAGATAGCTTTATCAGCTGATCCTATTATTCCAGATTTAGTAACTAAAAGACCTGCTGATAAAGAAATAACCAAAGAAGGAATTTGAGTTACAAGACCATCACCGATTGTAAGAATAGTGTAAGTACGTACAGCGATATCGAATGGCATATCACGCTGCATCATACCGATAACTATACCTCCCACAAGATTTATAAATGTTATTATAAGTCCTGCTATAGCATCACCACGTACGAATTTATTAGCACCATCCATAGCACCATAAAATGTACTCTCCTCTTCAAGCTCTTTTCTACGAGATCTTGCTGTGTTTTCATCTATAAGACCAGCAGAAAGGTCAGAGTCAATGGCCATTTGCTTACCTGGCATAGCATCCAAACTAAACCTAGCCGCAACCTCAGCGATACGGCCAGAACCTTTGGTGATAACTATAAAATTTATGATTGTTAGTATTAGGAAAACGATAAGACCTATAACTACGTTACCCTGCATAACAAAGTTGCCGAATGCTTCAATAACATGGCCAGCTGCAGATGTTCCCGTATGACCATTAGCAAGAATCAATCTAGTAGAAGCAATATTAAGAGACAACCTAAGCATAGTTGTAACAAGCAATATTGTAGGAAAAACACTAAGCTCTAGTGGTTTATTAATGAAAAGCGTATTCATCAATATAACAATTGCAATTGCAATAGAAAATGCCAACAAAACGTCTAAAAGACCTGGAACAACAGGGAAAAGCAATACCATTAGCACTGCAAGAATCCCCCCTGCAAGAGCAAGGTCTGTATATTTTGTGATCTTTTTTAACGCATCTATCATATATTCTACAACATTATCTCGTGGCCATTCTAAACTCAAAAATTATATCACGCAACTAATCATATGCTTTTAGAAATTATTTTTAATCCACTCCAGCTTTAATTCTTGTAATTTACTCTTGATTTCAGCCCCATTCAGCCCTACAAGGTCAGGATGGTTGCCATTTATTGGACATTTAGGAGGATTAGATAATAGAACCTTTAAATCATCAAAAAAATTATTCTTCCATGCACAAGATATAACCAAATATTGCATCATATTTACCCCTTCTATCCATAGTGGATAGAAGATTTTTTTTAGTTCATCATGAGTCATGTTCTCTATATCGTGATTACTTTTATAGAAAGCACAAAGTTCTTTTATCGCAGCGCTATTATTTCTAGAAAAATGTAGCTCTTTCATGGTTTGTATGATTTGCGCCAGAGAATTTCTGATAAATAAAGCCGCACACTTTACTTGCACATTAGGTTCTAGTATTTCCGGAGCTTCTAAGTTTATTTTTTTAAGCAATTCAGTATGGAGTTTAATATCAAGAACAGATGATAATATTTCATACTTTATCATTATATCCAAAGCTTTATGACTTGTTTTGGATATAAGGATTTTATTAAGCTCACTCAAAATACGCTCTTTAGAAAGGCGCGATAAAAGCTCTTTATTTTTTATACAAGCCCTTAGAGATTGAGGGTCCAACATCTCTGCAAATCTATCCGAAAATCTAAAAAATCTTAGTATCCTCAAATGATCTTCCTTTATTCTTTCATCCGGATTTCCTATAAAAACAAGCCTCTTATCTAAGAGATCCTGATAGCCACCACAATAATCAAATAATTTCTCCTCAAATGGACAGTAACTCATAGAATTTATAGTAAAATCTCTACGCTTTGCATCTAGCTCAAAATTATCTGTAAATTCTGGTTTAGTATGCCTACCATCACAATTAGTATCTTTTCTTAAAGTGGTAACTTCATAATCACGATCCCCATCATTCACTGTAACAGTACCATATCTACTACCAGTGTCATAAAACTTTATCTGCTGTGCAGAGCAGAGGGCCATAAGCTCTTCCGGGAGAAGAGTAGAATTTATATCTATATCAGATACAGAACTAACCCCCAGTAATGCATCTCTTACACACCCACCGACAAGACGAGGAGTACCACCAGCATCTCTAATTATAGAAAGTATACGGAACAGATTTGGAGAAATTTCTATCTTAAACTTCATTAGATTTTTGTTTTATATTTTCCACAGCAGGTTGCGAAAATGGATTTAATCCAATATTTTCTGCAATTTTTATAACAAGGCCTTTATAAAGCTCTATATATCTTGCTATCAACTCTTCTGAAACCGAATCATGATGAGAATGGACTACATCCCTTCCTTTATCATTCAGCATCTTAGCAGTCATTGTTGCATGATCATTTTGAGCAATTGCTAGAGCGTAATTGGCATCAGTATATTCCGAAGAAATTATATCATAAAATTTATCATTTGGCCCATCTAAAAATAGCTGTAACTGACTATGCTCATCCATCGAACCTTCTGCTATAATTGGAGTAATTCCGAAACCATTTTTACCCAATGATTCACCGACTATCTGCCTTATCCATAAAAAAAGCCCTTCCAGCTGTTTATTATAATTTATAATAACCCATATTTTACGCCCTTCATTATAATTTTTTAGCCACCTATTAACCATAAACTCAATTGAATCCTCGAGCTTTTTATCATTTTTTTCTATGAAGAATTTTGGATTAACACCCAAAGCTCCAGCAATAGTTAGGAATGGAACTTCTAGTAATGAAAACCTCCCACTAACTGTTTCAGGATAATTGATCCATCCATAAGGAATACCTCTAGTCATATTGTAAGTAACAGAATTTTCCTTTGAAGACAGAACGAATAAATTATTATATTCAAGATATTTGTTGTGAATAAGATATTCTAATAATGTATTAGTTTCGTGAGTATTTCCTGATTTGCTTATTATTATAAAAGCAGTTTGATTAGGAGTAATTTTAGCCAATGTTTGAGTAACATAAAATGGATCTAAAGAATCCAAGAAAACAAGAGGTTTTTTAGTGGATGGAACGCTACTTATCAG